>JAABPZ010000034.1 GCA_011391755.1 Methanothrix sp.
GGATAGATCCCCCAGGGTATTGAACAACATGGCGGCAGCAATCATTATCCAGGCTTTTCTGGCCCTGCCCACCAATCGACGCGCTGTGTAAAACAAGGCGGCGGCTGCCAGGGCGCTGGTCATGGTTACAAATGCATCCTTAATGGGAAGGAGGCTCGCATTTCTCTCGCTCTGAATCACCAGTGTCAGGTGAAGCAGCATGATTGTGGCGGCCAGAATAGCGGCGGTGCGAAAAGATAAAAACTTGATCTTAGTCCCTCCCAGTCAATTGAGATTGAAGAACTTAACGAAAAAGCTTTTGGTAGTCTGCAAATCCCAAGCATCCAGAAGGCCCATCACCAGCCTCCTGGCCTTTGCGAATTTCGCAAACGTACTTGAGAGATCGATAATATGCCTTTGTGAACGGCTGATAGTTCTTCGCGTCTTCGCGTCTTCGCGGCTTCGCGTCTTCGCGTGAGATTCAACCGGGTACGGTTTCACGCGAAGGCGCGAAGCCGCGAAGTTAAAAAATTGGTTTATTTCGGCCTCGTCGTACTGGCAAAATTTGCCAACTTACCGGCTAACCGGTAACCACAATCCGGTCCATCTGTCTGGGCGAGACTGGCGAGAAAGCCTGGAAGTATTCTACAAAGGCATCCACATCGCCAATACCGCAGACCTTATTCTTTCCAGCACTAAAGACTGTGAAGTTGTCTCCCCCATCCGCCAGGAAGCCGTTGGCAGCAACGCGATAGCTTTCCTTCGGATCTATGGTTTTTCCGTTGATCTTGATGGAGTTGATATCGACCTTCTGGCCGGAAGGAGCACTTCTGTTCCAGGTGTAGTTGAAGCCACGAGAGACCTGGATGATGCTATTTATCCCTGGGCTTGGATTGTCAAACTGCTCCTCCAGCAGCTCATCGATCTGGCTGCCGGTCAGATTCAAGGCAAATATGCTATTGCTAAAGGGCTGCACGCTGAAAGCCTCGCCGTAAGTCACATTGCCTGCCCCCTCGCTCTGGCTCGCTTGGTAGATTAGATCGGTGCGTATTCCCCCCGGATTCATGAAAGCGACCAGTGCGCCATCTTGGCGGGCGGAGCGGAGCTGTGTGTCGGCAATGACATCGCCCAAAGCCGATTCACCGGAATTGCCCGGCGTTTTGGAGATATCAGCGGTTATCGATCCAATCACCTTTTGGGTTAAGGGCTTTGCCAATGTGGAGTACTTTTCCACTATTTCGGAAACATCTGCATCTTTAGGTACGTCGCGGGTGACGGCTACGTTCTTGGCTCTGGCCAAGAGAACATCTCCTGTTTCTTTGCTGATGACGAGATCGATATCGGTGAGGAACTTGCCTTGCCAGTCTGCCTGGGTCACGATGCGTCCGTCAATGGTGGATACATAGTACTGATGAGTGTGTCCAGTGACGAATACATCCACCTCTCTGTCGCAGCGTTTGACCACATCAATGATAGATCCCGAGAAATTTTTGCTCTCGCTGGGAAGTCCATCCTGTTGGCCTCCATCATGAATCAGGACGATTATTGTCTTTATGCCCTTTTCTTTCAGCTCCCGAGCAGCGGCATTGATCGAATCTGCCTCATCCAGGAACGTCAGACCCAGGACGGCGGACGGAGCAACAATTGCAGGAGTGTCTTTCAAAGATATTCCTATGAAGGCCACCGGGATTCCCTCTATTTCCTTTATCATGTAGGGCGGAAAGAGCGTGTTGTTAGCACTATTGACCACGTTTGCCGTGAGGTAATAGTAGCCTGCACCCACAAAACGATCTTTATCCTGGCAGCCATCTACCTGGTGGCAGCAGCCGTACTGCATGCGCTGCAGCTCCGGTACGCCTTTATCGAATTCATGGTTGCCTACAGCAGAATACTCCAGGCCCATCTCGCTCAACGCCTCTATGGTGGGCTCATCATGAAAAAGTGCCGAAACCAGAGGGCTGGCGCCGATGCAGTCCCCTGCCGATACAATGACTGTATTGGGATTGGTGGCTTTTAGTGCTTTAATCTGGGTGGCCAGGTAAGACGCTCCCCCAACCTCTGCCTTAAAAGGATAATGGGTGGTGTTGTAGTAGAGAGTTTGGCTGCCGGAAGGCGGCTCAATCTGGCCGTGAAAATCGTTTAGGGCCACAATCTGAAGCTCAACGGTCTCAACAGTCGAATTAATGGGTGCACAGGTTGTTATGCAAGTGCCAAGCAGCAGAAATGTGGCAATCAATAGACTCCATTTTAGATTTAACAATTTTAATCCTCCAGATCTTGTGATCTTAGAGGATTTGCTCGCAAATAAACCTTGCCAAAAAAAAGAATTTGCTTGATTTTAAATAGATCTTCAATGATCTCAATATCATGCACAAGGTGGCAGTCCATGGCAGTATCGACGACTAAGGTTGTAGTGATAAGCATATTCTTGATTTTGGGAATGGTGCTGGCAGGGGTTTTAATGCAGCCCGAGGCTTCTTTGGATGCCTGGAATATCAAAGAGAGCGACTTTCCCGCAAATGATAGCAGAGAGGAGAAGCTCGCCTTCCTGCTCAATTATGCCGTCCTCGCGCCCTCCAGCCACAACAGTCAGCCCTGGAAGTTTAACGTCAGCAATGAGAGTATCCTGGTCTTTGCCGACAGATCAAGAGGGCTGCAGGTTGCGGATGCAGATCAAAGAGAGCTGTACATAAGTATGGGCTGTGCCCTGGAAAATCTGATTGTAGCGGCGGACCACTTTGGTTACAACTCCAGCGTCGCCTACTTTCCTGGAGAGAAGGATCTCGTGGCCAAAGTAGTATTGCAGCCGGCTGCCAATCCCTTCAATCCTTCCAGAGATACTCGGCTCTTCTCAGCCATCCTTGCTCGCCAGACCAACCGCAATCCTTACGAGCCGCGGGCAATCTCCGAGGCCGATCTGGAAACGATGAAGAGCCTCAGCTCTGATGCAAATGTCAGCATCTTCATAACCCGCGATTCTGCCATAAGAAAAGGCTTTCAAGATCTCGTAGTGCAGGCAAACGGCATTCAGTATTCCGATGCCAACTTTAAGAGCGAGCTGGGTCACTGGCTGGGCCAGGGCGTCATGGGGCCCACGGGCGTGCAGGCCAAGATGGCTCAGCTAGCGGTTGTCTTTTTAGATGTGGGACCAGAGCAATCTAAAAAGGACGCTCTTCTGATCAACAGCACGCCTTACCTCGGTTTCATCAGCACAGCAAAAAACGATAGCATCTCATCCCTCAAGGTGGGAAGGGTCCTGGAGCGTTTCTGGCTCGCTGCCACAGCTCTGGGCGTCAGCCTGCATCCCATGAGCCAGGCACTGGAGACGGCGCAGACAAAGGCAAATCTGACCGAGCTCTTGCCAGCAGAGTCAGGGATGATGCAGGTGCAGCAGGCCTTCCGGCTGGGGTATGCCAAGCCCGGCGGGGCGCATTCGACCAGAAGGCCGCTCCAGGAAGTGCTGATAACATAGTTATGAAGACAGAAAATAAGATAGAAGACAAAAAAAGAAACGGCTCCAGAATCATCCAGGAGCCGTTTCTTTTTTTGCTCCTCGCTCTTTCACCTTCGCTCTTCATCCATTGATCGGTCCCGCAAAGTCTTCCAGCTTCTTTAGTATCGCTTCTTCCTGCCCCAGTGTGCCATCGCCCAAAACCTGCGCCTCATTCTGGAAGTAATTCCCAAACTGGCCGAAAAGCTGCGGATAAGGCTCGGAGACGACTAAAGGCATTGACTGCCGCTCCCATTCGCCTAGCTCAATGGGGATGACAATCCCATTGGCCAGTGTTACAGACGGCACAATCTTCCAGCCCTTATCTGCCGCCTTCCTCTCGTCTATCATCCAGTTCTTGAGCAGATCAGCATAGCGAGAGAGAAGCACAGCTTTTCTTATGCCGCTGTTCTGGTAGAAATCCGCATTTGCCTCTGCCTCTGCCATATCCACTTCGGCCTCATCGCCATCCTGCACTCCATTTCTATCCTTGTAGCTAACGGTAAGCCGCATGTTCCCCTGATTGGAGAGCTTCTTCAGCTTTACCAGGATCACTCCGCCCTTAACCTGGCCGTTCTCGGCCTGGGAGGGGAAGAGGGTATTGACCTTCATCAGCTCGCCCGTGGCCTGGTCCGCCTCAGGTGAGCCGTAGACCTTCTCAATCTCGTAGCCCGGCAGATCCAGCTTGAGGCGCAGATCAAAGACCAGCGGTGTTACCATGAAATCGAATTCATCGTTCATGCGCGTCTGGAACTCGCTGGCAGAGTGGACCGAGTAGTAGTTGGCCCCCTTGATCTTGGTGATGCCCTCCACCAGCGCCGTGTTGAAGTCCACGCCGATACCGATGAATGTGGTGTAAATTCCCTGATCGGCATTATCCTCCAGCATTCGGAAAAGCTGGAGGTCGCCGGTCTCTCCCATGTTGGGCATGGCGTCGGTCAAAAAGATAATCCTGTTCTCGTACTCTGATCTGTCGGCTTGCAGGAATCGATTGAAGAGGGCAGTCCCTTCTTCCATTCCTGCCTCCATGTTGGTTCCGTATGTCTCCTTGATATTGAGGATGCGGCTCTTCAGCCTCTCTGGGTCTTTGTCGGCAAAGCTGGTGAGCGGATCGACCAGGAAGGCATCGTCGCTGAATATTACCAGCCCGAAGCGGTCCTCCGGCTTGAGCTGGCCCAGGAGGGCGACCACCGATTCATCGGCAATCTGCATCTTGGTCTTGCTCATGCTGGATTCATCCTCTTTCTGCTCTACCTTATTGCCGAAGCGATCGTAGTAGTATTCATCGAAGGGGCTGCCCATGGAACCGGAGAAATCCAGCACCACCACAAGGTTCAGCTTCTTTCTCTGGAAATTGGTTATCCCTGAGTTCAGGCCCACAGAGAGATAGTATTGCGGCTGCATTGATATGGGATCTTTAGAAACGGCGTAGCTGTAGGACGGGCAGAAGAGCTTCTTGCATTCCTGAGCCTTGCCAGTATCAAAGTAGTAGTCATAAAACAGGCCTTCGTAGGTCACATCGCTTGGCAGGGGCAGATAGTCCTGCAAAATGTTCTCCCGGAAGCTGTTGATGTCCTTGGCGCCGCCCGCAGAAAAGCCGATGCTGGGGCCCGCTGCGGCCGCAGCAGGAGAGGGCATGGCGACGGCCATGAGCGGTGCGCTGCCAATAGCTCTTGAGACACCACCAGCTCCTGCCGCCATGGGAGCGCTTTCATCCGCAACCTCTGATTCCTGGACCAGGAATTTTACGGAATTGCTCTTAGCCGCAGCCTTATCTACTGTAAACCACAGCTCATAATCGCCTTCCAGGCCGGCCTGGTACCATGCCGTGTAGCCATTGTCCTTTTGCACGGATGCATTGAGGATTGTGGCAACGGTGCCGGTGGGGTAGAGGCAGAAGAGCTGCAACTCTCCGCTTGTCTTTGGCATTAGCCGAAGTTGTGCCCAACTGCCGGCAGGCATCTCCAAAGAGGTGCGCGACTGTTTGCCCCTGGAATCGACGATCAAAAGGCTGCTTTTGTCCGGCAGAGCGTTCATCGATCCGTTCTCCACCAGCCGAGCCGAATCTTCAGGAGTCTCGTAAGCATACCAGCTTGCTTCCTGATCCGGTGCAGGAAATGACGGATCTGAAGCCGTACCGGGATAGAGGCAGATGACAGCAATTACTGCCAATGGTAATATGGTCCGATTAATTTTCATAACCCACCCATCCAGAACAATATAATTATAACCAATACGCATTTTTTCCTATTTAAGGTCATCTTTGCCTTTGTGAACGGCTGATGGTTCTTCGCGCCAATCAAGGCTTTGCGTGAGAATCAACCACGGTCCGATTTCACGCGAAGGCGCGAAGCCGCGAAGTGAAAACATTTCCTTTAAAAAGAAGATAAAAATTGGTGGAAAAGCCAGGCGGCTCACTTGATCTTTTTCTCGAGCTTCTTGAGCTTCTTTTTGGCGGATTGGCTACCCGAAGCCGCCTGCTTCGAGAGCTCTTCTGCCTTGGCCTTCTTCACTTTATTTAGCTTCTCCATCTGTTTCTTACTCGTTGGCATACAGTCACCTCGCTACGCCTTTGGCTGATTCTATTTAGCTTTTTTCCGTATTATTAATATCTATGTATCATTGTACCAGCCCATAAAACATTTCCGCAGCTTCGAGTTTTTATCCCCCCACACCTGTCCTTCCCGCTTTTAGATACCGTGTATGCGATTACTGATCACGGGTTTTTTGCATGCGTGCTCCTAATCGATAGCGTGCGTGGGCTGGCTCTTATGATCTCAACATCTAGGATATCGCGAACCTTGCTTCTGTTCGATCTCATATCTTCCCACCACCACTACTCTGC
>JAABPZ010000290.1 GCA_011391755.1 Methanothrix sp.
CTCGTGCCCGTAAGCGACGGATCGCCGCATCTGCTGGTGGCAGAGGCGACGGTGGGCGGAGCGGGATAGTTATAGTGACTATAACGAGTAACTATATATAGTCGGCTTGATTATATAGTTATTAGTTACCCATTGCGATGTGCGCTTAGCGCATAAATGACCGGTGGGAGTGATTTTATGCTTTTCGGAAAAGGTTATTTCTCGCAATAACTAATCTGTGCTTAATTATATCATAATATTGGCAATCATCCTTCGTAAATTTTCTATATATACTACCACATATCGAATCTGCGCATTGTATACCCCTACTATTATGAGATTTCTCCCACCGCACATATAGGTGCTTGCCTTCGAGAATTGGATTTATCTTCATGGGAAGATAATTAGCCAATTCGCGTTTGATGGATTTATTGGATGATCTCTGATCGACATATACGGTGATGTGATCCTCAGAATACCCAATATTTACTAAATTCTCTATTAGATAAAATAATATTAAATTATACATCAAATTATTATCCGGGTGTTCTCTGAATCCTTCATTGATTCGATCCTTCTCGATGTGGATATAGCCGAATCTGCCGCCAACTTCAACCAATTGCTTTAAGAACTCTTTCTTTAATTCAGGACTAATATCGTGAAAATGTATCTCTCGCGGCTCTTTTCCTTTTATACCCTTGATTTTACGTTTAATATTATCTACACAAAGCTTATAGTTCTCATTGGGAAAAAATGCAAATCCGATCATAAAATGCGAAGTGAATCCAGGCACGCCCGCCTCATCTACAAAAACATGTAACATCTCCTTGGCTCCGCGATCCCTGATATGTTATTATTCTAATTAGAGATTGCGATACAAGCGAACACCTCGAGTTTAGGTTTGAGATACGATCTAGTGGGCGATTTCTGTCTGGAAGGAAAGCATGGAAAACGCATCATCTCGGAGAATGTCCCCGTAGACGGTTTTGCTGGAGGAGGGTATCCTCAAGTCGTATCTCAATTCTCGCGAGACCGCAGCGCGCCTCGGCGGCGTGCCGCGTAATGTCCGCGCTGAGGGCCTGGTCCGGCCGGTGTTGCGCATGAGCAACACCTACATCGCTAACGGAGATTTGAAATTGGAAGAGATCCTGAGCGAACTCCGAGACGGAGTCTACTTGGCCGGCAGCCGCGGCGGCCAGGTGAGCACGGGCGAGGGCGTCTTCCAGTTTAATGCCAAGAGAGGCTATCTGGTGGATAAAGGCGAGAAGACGAAGCTTTTGCGGGATGTTTCGCTGTCCGGCAAGATTCTCGAGACCTTGCTGCATGTCAAGGCGGTGGGCAGTGACCTCAAGTTCAACAGCGGACGCTGCGGGAAAGCGGGACAGCTCGTGCCCGTGAGCGACGGATCGCCGCGTCTGCTGGTGGCAGAGGCGACGGTAGGCGGAGCGGGATAGGGATTTGGGGCATCTATTTTTTTCATTGGATGATAAGGGTAGCTACGTGCAACTTCCACCTTTATCTTATATTTCGGATAGCCTTTCAACAAGTCAAATTACACCAGAGGAGTTCGCTTGATTGAATGCTGCATGGTTTAGCCAACCGAATCCGGGAATTACAGAGTATATAGCTTGTGTCAGAAAGGAAAAAGAGCAAAAAGGAAAGATCGAAAGCTATAGCGGGATAAATCCATTCTCTTCTGCAATCTTCTGGCCCTCGGCACCAGTCACGAAATCAATATATGCCTTTGCACAAGATGAGGGCTCGCCAAAGGTGTACAGATAGACGTGGCGCTGCAATCTATAGGATCCATCCTTTATGGTTTGCATGTTGGGCATAACGCCATCAAGTGTTATGGCTTCTATGTTTCCGCTTTCCAGATAGCTGAAGCCCAAATATCCGATAGCACTATTGCTGCCAACTACTGCCGTTTTGACCTCGGAGCTTCCCATCGCGGTGGTGCTTACTCCCGGGGTTTCTGCCTTCTTATCAGCCATTATGTCTTCGTTGAATGTATCCCTGGTCCCAGAGCCCTGTTCCCTGCCAATCGCATAAATCTCGGCATCCGGGCCACTTAATTCTTTCCAGTTTTTGATCTCCCCTGCATAAATCTTCTTGACCTGCATCGTGGACAGTCCCCTGATTCCTGCGTCATAGATGGCCTTGCTCACGATTATAACAACGCCATCATATCCTATATCGAACTGTTGGAATCTGTCGCCATATTTGCCTAGCTCATCAGAGGTCACCTCTCGGGAAGCCATGGCAACATTCGAGCGGCCCTCGGCAATGGCAGTTATGCCTGCACCTGTGCCCCCTCCTGTGACGAATGCCCGGCAATCATTTTGCTTGCCATTGAAAGCCTCAGCGGCTGCTTCTACTAGCGGCAATACCGTCGATGAACCGGTTATGGTTACCTTCTCGACTGCTGCTTCACCAATTGCCTGGGGCCCACTGCTATCAGCGCCCTCCTTCTGCTCCAGACACCCTGCACAGAAAAGTGCGATGCATATCGTAAATAATATTGTTCCTTTCATGATTAATTAGTAATACTCAAGAAATATAGTATCTTCTATGGGGATTCTCCACTCCATCTTGTCCATCAAGCACATTGCACTAATATCAAACCGCGTGCGTCCATCCTCCGTGCTCCCTAAATCCCCATCACATCACC
>JAABPZ010000291.1 GCA_011391755.1 Methanothrix sp.
CTTCAAACATGTGACTGGGGCCGCGCGCGGCCTTCTGGAACGCATGAACAGCGCCCCGGAGGATTATGATTATGCCGTATTTCACCAGCCCAATGGCAAGTTTCCCGTCCGCGTGGCCAAGATGCTGGGCTTTTCCAAAAAGCAGATCGAGCCGGGATTGATTGTGCCCCTCATCGGGAACACCTACTCGGCATCCTGCCTCATTGGTCTGGCCGCCACTTTGGACATCGCAAAGCCAGGGGAGCGCATCTTTGTGACCAGCTTTGGCTCGGGCGCGGGAAGCGACGCCTTCAGCATAAGTGTGAAAGATAAAATTGATGATATCCGCTGTGGTGCACCAAGTGTTCGCGACTATATCGGCCAGGCCGAGTATCTTGATTATGCCATGTATGCCAAGCATAAGGGCAAGCTGAGAATATGAGGTCCGTATCCATAATTGGTGTGGGCTGCACCAAGTTCGGAGAGCGATGGGATGTCTCTTTGCGCGACATGATCGCTGAGGCCGGGGTGATGGCCATTGGGGATGCCGAGATAACCGGTGAGCAGATCGACGCCCTCTACGTAGGCAACATGAGCGCCGGCCGGTTCATCGAGCAGGAGCACATCGGGGCGCTCATCGCCGACTGCGCCGGCCTCTCCCGGCTGCACGTGCCCTCCACGCGCGTGGAAGCGGCCTGTGCCTCCGGGGGCCTGGCGCTGCGCCAGGCGGTGCTGGCGGTGGCCAGCGGCTATAGCGATATTGTCATCGCGGCGGGCGTGGAGAAGATGACCGATGTCTCCACCGGCACTGCCGCCGACGCGCTGGCCGCGGCAGCGGACCGGGAATGGGAGTGCTTCTTTGGCGCTACCTTCCCTGCGCTCTATGCCATGATGGCCAGGCTGCACATGCGCCGCTACGGCACAACGAAGGAGCAGATGGCCCAGGTAGCGGTGAAGAATCACCACCATGCCTGCCTGAATCCCATAGCCCAGTATCACATGGAGATAACCATTGATGATGTGTTCAAGTCTGCAATGGTCGCGGACCCTCTGCATGTCCTGGACTGCTCCCCCATCTCCGATGGAGCGGCGGCATTGGTGCTTGCCCCTACGGAAATGGCAAAAAGGTTTTCCGAAGAGCCCATAAAGATCGTGGGCAGTGCCCAGGCCAGCGACACGCTCGCCCTGCATGATCGTCGCGATCTGACCACATTGGATGCCACGGTTCATGCCGGACGTTCTGCCTTCACCCAGGCGGGAATAGAGCCGCGTCATGTTGACGTGGCCGAGGTGCATGACTGCTTTACCATCGGGGAGATCCTGGCCATAGAGGACCTGGGATTTGTGGAGAAGGGCCAGGGCGGCAAAGCTACAGAGGATGGTATGACGGCTTTGGGCAGCAGCCTGCCCATCAACACCTCCGGAGGGCTGAAGGCCTGCGGTCATCCCGTGGGCGCTACAGGAATAAAGCAGGCCTACGAGATCGTCCTGCAACTGCGCGGAAAGGCTGGCAAGCGCCAGGTGGATGAGGCCGAGGTGGGCCTGACTCACAATGTGGGCGGCTCGGGCGGAACGGCCCTGGTCCACATATTTACGAGGTAATGATGACAAACCAAGCACCCAGATTCTGGAGAAGCATACCGCAAAGATACAATCTTTCCGGGACACACTGCACTTGCTGCAATGAATACTTCTTTCCTCCCAGAAACCTTTGCCCTAACTGCCGTCGCGGGGCGCATTTAGAGGATTACACCTTCAAGGGAACGGGCAGCATCATCACCTATACTACCATCTATACTGCCACTGAGGACTTCGAGAGGTTGACACCCTATAACCTGGCCATCATCCAACTGGATGAGGGGCCCAAGATTACCGGTCAGATCGTCTCCAGCTCAGCGGGGGTGAAGATCGGCATGCGCGTTCGACCTGTATTTCGCATCCTGGGAAAAGAGGGTGACAAGGGCATAATCTACTATGGCACCAAGTTTGCGCCTCTGCTGGAGCCGAGTTGCTCTACGAAATAATACCGCAGAGCGCGCAGAGAGGACGAACGAACGGAGACGACTATTACTCAGGAAGCAAATATGCTGTTTAACTCAAGTGCTGATAATAAGGAAGATTGCGCGTCTCTGTGAACTCTGTGCCTCTGTGGTGAATGTCGTAGGCTGCAGGGTTTAATCAACATGATCGATGACAATAACCAGGGATTTACGAAATCAAACCACAGAGTCACAGAGCGCACGGAGGACGAACGAACGGAGACGACTATTACTCAGAGCAATGTGAACAGCTGATCGTTCTATCCTAAACTCCGGCCCTTTTAATAACCAGGTTAGCCTCGATGGGAATTCCAATCTTCATCTTCTCCAGGATCGTTCTCTGTTTTTTTGAGATCTCCGTTAACCTCCATTTGCCGCCAACTTTAACTGCCCTGAGCTTTGCCAGTTCCAAGAGAATCTCTTCAATGGATTTTTTATCAAGCAGCTCGGACTCCCTGGCCTTTCTAAGCAATATCGCCCTCATGATCAACGATACGAAGAAGATGAATAGCAAGCCCTGAAGCGTTTCAATCTTATGTACTCTCAGAGGCATAGCCTCAAGCTCATTCTTCAGATCATCGAACTTCTTCTCGACTTCATCCCTTTCGCGATAGAGTGAAAGCACTTCGTC
>JAABPZ010000292.1 GCA_011391755.1 Methanothrix sp.
CGTCTTGCCAGGCGGTATCTCCGGTATGGTAGTAATCGTCATGCCAGGTGCTCTTGGTCTTGTCCGGATCGGAATGGTAGTCGGTGAAAAGGCCGACAGGCTTTCCCTTGTCCGTCTTGATCACAATCTCGCCCTCTTCGCCCACCTCGCATAATTTATCGTTCTTGCCCACCAGTACTATCTCGAATCCCGGTGCAGGCTTGCCCATGGAGCCGGGCTTGGGATTCATCCAGGGATAGTTGGCAATGCAGACCACAGTCTCCGTCTGGCCGAATCCTTCCATGAGCCGCAAGCCCGTGGTCGCCAGGAAGCTCTCATACACAGATGCATTGAGCGGCTCTCCTGCCGTGACCGCGTATTTAAGCCGGGAGAAGTCGTATCTGGACATGTCGCTCTTGATCATGAACCTGAAGATGGTGGGCGGAGCGCAGAAGGTCGTCACTCCATATTTGCCCATCTCGTCCATCATCTTCCCTGCGTCAAATCGGTCATAATCGTAGACGAAGACCGCCGAGCCGGCCAGCCATTGGCCATAGATCTTGCCCCAGGCGCATTTGGCCCATCCCGTATCCGCCACGGTGTAATGAAGCCCGTCATCCTCCACATTCTGCCAGTACTTGGCAGTGAGGATATGGCCCAGGGGATAGGTCTGATCGTGTTTGACCAGTTTTGGATAGCCGGTAGTTCCAGAGGTAAAGTAGCCGAGGAGGATGTCTTCATTTCTCGTCGCCCGCTCACCCGTCGCCCGAACGAATTCTGGCGATGATTCCATTAGCTCCTTATTGAAATTGATCCAGCCCTCGCGCGCCACGTCCGCACTTCCTGCAAAGGCTTTGACCAGGGAAATATTGCCCAGATTCTTTTGGGCCGCATCGAATTCGTCCGGCACCCCGTTATCTGCTATGCAAATGATCATCTTCAGATCGGCCTTCTTGATGCGATAGACAAAGTCCTTGGCCTTGAGCATATGGGTGGAAGGAATGGAGACGGCCCCTATCTTGTTCAGGCCCACCATGCAGACCCAAAACTCCCAGCGGCTCTTGAGGGTGAGCATGACCGTATCCCCTTTTTGCAGTCCATATTTAGAAAAGAGATTGGCGGCCCGATCACTCAGGATCTTCAGATCTTTGAAGGTGATGATCAACTCTTCACCGTGATCATTACACCAGACTAAGGCGCGCTTATCAGGATTTTCTGCGGCATAGGCATCAACTACATCGTAAGCAAAATTGAAGTTCTCGGGAACCAGGATCTTCAGATTTTCTTTAAAATCCTCGTATGATTGGTAATCGACCCGAGAGACGAACTTGGACAATAATGACGACATTTTTCCCTTCCTCTCTCCTACCTACATGACCACAGCCAGCAGCTTCACCGGCTTGTCGTTTAAGGCTTGCATGAAGTGATCATAAGACGAATCAAAGAATATGGAGTCTCCAACGTTTAGCACTACATCGTTGTCATGAATAGTGATCTTTAGAGACCCCTCAAGCACATATTCAAACTCCTGGCCCGGATGACTGTAGAATGATGGGCTGCCCTTGCGAGGATCGATAGTGACTATAAACGGCTCAGCTTTTTTATGAGCGAACTTTCTGGCCAGGCTCTGATAGTGGTATTGCTTTCTGCGCTCCACTTCCACGGCCTCGCCCTTTCGAGTAATGGTGAATATGCTCATCTTGGACTCTTCGCCTGTGAGCAGCAGGCCAGTGTCTACGTTGAGTTTTCTCGCAATGCCGATGAGAATGCTGGCCGGAATGTCCAGCTTTCCATCTTCATAGCAGTTGTATGTCCCCACAGGCACATTAAGGTGCTCTGCCATCTCCTCGGACGATACCAGATTTAGCTCCCTCAGCTCACGAAGACGTGAACCTATTTCATCAAGCCTCTCCTTCATACTCATTCCTCAGCGCATTGTGACTGCCTCATATGCATATTTTAATCTATCCATGAGCGATTTCTTGTCGGGATTGCTGAAATTCAAAATATTGAAGAATTGAAACGCCAGGATCACAGAAAAAACAGGGTAAATCGGCATCGCGGCAAAAATAGAAGGTGTTAATTGCAGAGATTAATTGAGCTTCAGGAGGTCCAGTCGTCCTCATCAAGCCAGTTTTGGGCCCGTTTCTTTGAGCTTATCGGGCTTTTTATCTGAGATTGTCCTGAAAAATTAAGCGATGCGGATCGGTAGCCGGAATTTCCTCGCATCAGATTGTAGGCAATCTCCGGATCAATTCCATGCTTATTCAAATATGCATCGCGGGAGAGATGCTCCCCCATCCCGGAAATGTATATCGGATCGCCGATAATTGGGGTAATTTTTCCCGCGGGCAAAATCCATTCGAAACCCTGAGGAAGTGCACATTGCAGCCAATCGCTATTGCTTTCCAGATAGTCTTTGGATGCCTCATTTACAACTCCGCAGTTTCTACAGATGAACTTCTTCATATCAGCTTAATAAGTCTATAACAGTATATATAATTTACTTAACAAATCTTTTAATTGCAGCACCCTCATTTTTTATATAGGAATACTGATTATTATATATATTGAATTTGTTAGGAAGGAAGTAGCAGCATGGAAGAAATTCAGGGACAACAAAAAAGCAAAGGTAATATGCAACTTGAACCGGCCAAGAAATT
>JAABPZ010000293.1 GCA_011391755.1 Methanothrix sp.
AGAATACCCGAATGTTGGACGGCAATAGTGACGGCATCAGTGATCTGAAACATAACATAGGCACTGATATCGATGAAAATCCACTGATGCAGCTTCCGGTTCTGTACGAGATAACCTGATGCCATTTACTGTACTTTCGGAAAGGGGGGTTAACTATAAGACCTCGGCAATGACTTTAAAGTGCGGAGGTATTTGGAGAATGGGATTTAAATGTGTGGTAATAGCTTTGGCCTTTGTGGCTTGTCTTTGCATGACTGCCTTTGCTTTGGGTCCAAAGAACGAGGTCGTTGAGCCGGAGTTTCCAGGAGAGGACATGTCCGGCAGCCAGATTTACCAGGAGGTTCGCGAGGGCGTCTATGATGACCTGAGTGACTCGGCTCTGTCTTTTCGAAACGAGAGCCTGTTTGTCATAAGAAAGGATACGGGCATGAGCCCCCACGTTCCCGGCAAAGGTGTTAGGACACCAGTTGTCGTCATCAGTGGATTAGGTGTCGCTCCGGCGGCAGGAAGCTGGGCTTTTACCCTGAACGACGTTGATAAAAGCTATCTCAAGATTGACCTTTATCAGACCGCAGACGCTGTGTTTGGATCGGGAGAACTGGCAGATAATGGAGTCGTCACTGCCGTCACAGCGGGAGGCAGCGTGCTGGGTAATAGGTTGGCATTGTTTGTGATTCCGGCCGGCAGTCAGAACATGTATCGCTTCAGCCTTACAATTAAGCCGGGCTCCATGGATGGTGAGTATATCTTCACCGCACCGGGAATAACCCAGCCGGGTGTGGCCTTCGGTAGTCAGTTGTCACCGCAGGGCTTTGCAGCTCCTGCGCCTACAAATGCATAAAATCCGGGCAAATTGTCCGGGATGAAACTTTTTTTTCTTTCTCATTAAATCACGAAAGGCAAAGGATACCATTATTAACATAGCCACCCCAATTCGGCTGTAGAGGGTTAGTGGATATGGCATTAAAAGCAATTCTGATAGCATTATTATTCATCTGCCTGGTTGCCAATGCGTCAACGCAAGGTTACATGGGCACGCTGAGCACCGGCACGGGAATAATACCCGCTCTAACTGTGGGCAAGAGCTCGATTTCCGCCTCCCAAGTGGGAGCAATCTCATCGCGGGCAAACTTCACAGGAAGCTGGGCTCTTGATCTGTTGGGTACCCAGACAAGACATTTTGACTTGCAGATGTATCAGCAAGACGACCTTATTTTGGGAACAGGCCACATTCAGGACCAAAGCGGCCTGGCTGTGACTGCGGCCGGCTTTGTGACCGGGGATAGACCAACCATATTCATCACCATGATTGATTCGAGCCAGGTATTCCGGCTCAAGCTCTCGGTTTCCGGAGAAGCTCTTGCCGGGGAATATGATTGCCTTTCCAGGGCGATGTCGCGCCAGTCGGGAACGGTGACGGGCCGTATAACTTTAGCCGCCAAGAAGAGCCCAGCAACGGCGCTTGGCAAGAGCGTCAATCCCAGTGCAACAGCGGGGGCATGGGTAGGAAGGGCAACGCATAGCAGCCAAAAATAAGACATGAATTCCAGGGGCAAGATTAATGCCCCTGGAGCGGAAAAGGGACAAATGAGGGATCAAAGACGAGAGGCATGGTTGCATTACTGACATTTATTGCATCTCACCCGTCTTCGCTCCCGGGGAAAATCTCTTCATGAGGCGCTTCATATTCATCTTGCCAGCTCCACCTCTCATGCCTTTGATTGCCTTTTGCATGGCCTGATGGGATTTAAGAAGCTCACGAACCACATCTGGAGTGGCTCCGCTGCCCCGTGATATGCGCTTGATACGCGAGGCGGTTATTACCTTTGGGTCCTCCAGCTCGGCGGCCGTCATGGAGTCCATGACCACCCGGTACTTGTCCAGGCGATCTTTGGTCATCTGGTACTCTTTGTCGGAAAGATCCAGCCCCAGACCGCCCATGGGCAGCATCTGCATGATCTGTTTTAAGGGCCCCAGCTTGTTCATGGCCTCCATCTGCTGGTACATGTCTTTCAGGGTGAACTTGCCTCGCATGAGCGATTCAACGTCCACCTGGGAATCGGTCTGCACCTCCTGGGCCCTCTCGATGAGCGTCTTGATGTCGCCCATGCCCAGCATGCGAGAGATAAAACGGTCCGCCTCGAACTTCTCCAGGTCGGCTGGCGTCTCGCCCATGCCAATGAAGGCCACACCGGTTTTGGTCTCCGCTACGGCCGAGAGAGCTCCACCACCCTTAGCTGTGCCGTCCAGCTTGGTGATGATGACGCCCGTGATCTGCACCGCTTCATTGAAGGCGCGTGCCTGCTCAGAAGCCTGCTGGCCCAAAGCGGCGTCCATCACCAGCAATTTTTGCTCGGCATTGACCACGCCGTGAATGTCCTTCATCTCCTGGATCAGGTCGCCCTCCAGGGCATGCCTGCCTGCGGTATCGACGATGCGAATGTCGTACTTCTTAGCAGCCTCCAGGCCGGCTCTGGCCACCGCCGCGGCATCGGGATTGCCCCGCTCTCCATAAAAGAAGACGCCCTGCTTTTCACAGAGCGCTTTTAGCTGGTCATAAGCTCCGGCACGAAAGGTGTCGGCGCAGATGACTGCTGTTCGTAGCCCCTTTCGTTGAAAGAAGGTGGCAAGCTTCG
>JAABPZ010000294.1 GCA_011391755.1 Methanothrix sp.
CTACATCCGAGTAGCCGTGCGCAGCCGCTCTGAGAACGAGCGGCTGATAGCCGCCCTGCAGAGGTCTCTCAAATGCAGCGATTGAATTGCGAGAGATTTCCCTGCCACTCCCGGGAGCAGGACTGCACCCTCTGCTTTTGCCCCTTTTACCCCTGCCGGGACAAAAGAACGGGCGGCAAAGAGCAGGGCGGCAGCTGGTGCTGCGTCTCCTGTCAGATCATCCACCGCCCCGAGATGGCGGCAATGGTCCTGGACGCGCTCATGAAGGGCGAGGCTGTGGACGCGGTCTGGAAGAAGCTGGAGGCTTATCTGTGAGGTGCCGACAGTGATTGCGGAAAGCCTGGCCGTATTTCTCCTGGCTATGGCCTTTGATATACTCTTAGGCGAGCCGCCCGCAAAGGTTCATCCTGTGGTCTGGATAGGGAAATTGATTGCAGCCTTACGTGCCCGGGCCAAGCCCAACCTGGTGAGCGGAATTGCTCTGGCCCTCGTAGTAATAGTAGTAACAGTTCTCTCTGGCCACCTACTGGTCAAAGCGGCAGGAATTGTTCCACTTCTGCCACTACTAGTCTCCGCCTACCTCTTCAAGTCCACATTCGCGATTCGCAGTCTTTTGCATGTCTCCCGCGACATCGGGCAGATGATCGATCAGGACATGGACGAGGCCAAATCGATGCTGCCCGCCCTGGTGGGCCGCGATACCAGCTCGCTTTCCAAAAGTGCAGCCAGCTCGGCGGTGATAGAGTCGCTCTCCGAGAATTATGTGGACGGAATACTCTCGCCCATATTTTACTATCTACTCTTTGCGCCCCTGGGCTATGGCCTGGAAGCGGCGCTGGCCTTCAAAGCCATCAGCACCATGGACTCCATGATCGGCTACAAGACCCGGGGACTCAAGGAGATTGGCTTCGCGGGGGCCAAGCTCGATGACCTGGCCAACTACATTCCCGCCCGCCTCTCCATTCTTCCAATCGCCCTAGCCCGGCCGGCCAGGGCAAGCGCGGCTCTTCGCGCTGCTCTGCGCGACCACGGCAGGACGCCCAGTCCCAACTCAGGCTGGCCCATGGCGGCCCTGGCCGGTGCGCTAAATATCCGCCTGGAGAAGAGCGGCTACTATGTGCTCCAGGAAAAAGGAGTGGAGCCAAAGACCTCGGATGTGTCGCGCGCGCTGCGGCTCATGCAGACGGCGATCGCACTCACACTGGCGGCTGCATTTCTGATCCAGTTTTCAACATAACGTTTATCCGATTCAAGAGCAGAGTGAATGCAAATGGAAACCATGAGTGATCTCCTAGACAAGGTTTGCGAGTTTGCCTCGTACAGCCTGACCAAAGAAGAGGCCAAAAAGGTTTTTGGCTGGAATGCTCGCGATATCATCGTAAAGAGCAAAGAGAACGATGAGTGTTACATCTACGTAACCTTCGAGAACGGATATACTCTTTTCATCAAGTATTTTCTTAACCTTGACCCCACCGAGGCCAAGAATACTTGCGAGATCACAATGGGCCTGCAAACCGATCTGCGCTCCCGCATCAGATATAATATCCATTATGCGGGATACATCCACGGTCAGGGATATATCAGACTGCGGGTTCAAGAGATGAAAAACCGAATGCAAAAGATGGTGCTGGAGGAATTTTACATTCCCGCATTAAAGACGGTCTACAAGCCGATCATCATCCGCTTCCAGGGACTTTACAGCCGGGACTTCTTTGGCGCAGAGGCCGATCAGGGCCAAGGTGTGGTATTTTATGCTCCAGTTCACCTTAGAAGCGAGCATAAGGCCGCCAAGATCGGTGAGGTGATGGGACGACTGCAGGAGCTGGATCTGCTTCTCAAAGAGCCGCAGGTCAGGCATGCCTTGGCTGAGATAGACCTGCAGCTGAGTCTATTGCCTTCTATGGTCTGGTCTGACCTCTAGTACTAGCCTATCATGCTGTGCTGCAAATGATGGGGCGAAGGATCGGGCTGCTTTTCAGATTTTTCTTTTTCCCTCTGCTCCATGTATCCGAATCTAAGGGCCTCATGCTCTCCAAGTGCTGCCATCTCCTCCGCTCGCGCATAATCCCCCTGAGCCAGGAAGAGACGGTGAAGATCCTGGTAAAGGGCCAGGGAGTCATGCATTGCCCCCAGGCGATTCGTGGCGGCCAGCGCCTGCTGCAACTTGACCAGGGCATCAGGATAGTCCTTGACCTGCAATGACAATCTTCCCAGATTGGCCATGGCTTTGGCCTCTTCGTAGGGGTTGGAGAGCATTCTTGCCTGGGATAAAGCCCTCTCAAAACAGCTCATTGCCTCGGGGAGGCGACCTTGCAACTGACGAAGCTCTCCGTTGGTATTGTAGAGCAGGATATTAAGGATCGGACAATCGGTGCGAGATAGGAGCGCCTCTGCCTGGCAAAGATAGAATTCTGCCTCAACCATCCGCCCCTCCCGGACCAGGAACTGTCCTCTCGCCAGATATCCTTCGCATAGATCTTTCGGAGCTTCCAGCTCCTCTTGCAGGCGGATGGCCTGGCTAAATTGATCTTCGGCCTCTTTCGCCTGGCCCCTCCAGCCAAGGATGATGCCCATATTCAGTCTGGCCTGGGCGATGCAAGGAGCGGCT
>JAABPZ010000295.1 GCA_011391755.1 Methanothrix sp.
CCGAGGACGGAGATGTAATTTTATTCGAAGTGGATGGAACGGAAAGTTCAACCGCTGAGGCCGCCCGGCAAATCTGTGAGATCTGCCAGACCACGGCCAAGAGCGTGAGGATTGCAGACGGAGTGGAGATGGACAGCATCTGGGCGGCCAGAAGACTGGTAGGTGCTGCCATATCCCGGCTTGATCCATCGAAAACCCGCATCTATATGGGTGAAGATGTAGGCGTGCCTATTAAGGAGATTCCCGCTTTGATTAAAAGGGTGCAACAGATCACCACAAAGCTAGATATCCCGGCCATGAAATACGGCCATATTGGAGACGGGAACCTGCACGTAGCCCTCTTCATAGATGTCATGAATAAAGAGCAATGGGAGAAGCTGCGACTCGCCGCGGATAGAATTCATAGAGCGGCTATGGAGCTAGGCGGAACGGTCAGCTCCGAGCATGGCATTGGTCTGGCTCGAGCGGAGTATTTGCCGGAGCAGGTCGGAACAGAGGCATTTTCTGTAATGCAATCCATTAAAAAGGCCCTGGACCCCCAGGGGATCCTAAATCCGGGAAAGATGAGCCTTTGAATCCGATTTAGAATTAAATGAAAATACGTAAACTGGTAAAAAAGATGAATCTCGATCTATTGGCGATCAATCAATGTGTGCGATGCGGAACCTGTCGCTCCTTCTGTCCCGTATTTGAGGAGTCCGGCTGGGAGTCAGCCAATACTCGGGGGCGCATTATGATCCTGAAGGGACTCACTTCTGGCCTTCAGCCCGACTTGCAGGTTCTGGACAGCCTGAATAGCTGCACGACTTGCGGCATATGCACGGAAAACTGCCCGGCGGGCGTCAATCCGCCGGAGATGATCGAGAGCGCCAGAAGACAGCTTGTCTCCCAGGGAGTGATGACATGCCAGCAAGCTGATCTTTGCAGAAATATCTTTGCGAGCGGCAACACATTTGGCGATGCAAGTGACAGGCTATCCTGGCTGAAAGACAGAAGTCTTCTCACAAAAAAGGCAGACTACGTCTATTTTGCCGGCTGCATGAACTCCTACCGTTATACCAAGACCGTGGCCAATACCTTTGCACTTCTGCATCGCTTTGGGGCAACAATGCTCCCCAAAGAGCAGTGCTGCGGCTCGCCATTAATGCGTACCGGATTTGATGCCAGGCGATTCGTGGATGAGAACTGCAGGCAGATCGCCAAGACGGGAGCTGGAACCGTAATCACAGGCTGCGCAGGCTGCTACACCACACTCAAGAAGAGCTATCCCCAGGATTTTCGTGTGTTGAGCGTCCCGGAATTCCTGGCGGAAAGGATTTCGGAAATTGATATAGAGCCGCTCGATCTCACTGTAACCTATCACGATCCCTGCCATCTGGGCCGCCATAACCAGATCTATGAGCAGCCGCGCCGGGTTATCGAAGCCATCTGTCGTCTCAAAGAGATGAAAGCAAACAGAAAAGCTGCCAGATGCTGCGGAGGCGGGGGCGGGGTTCGGGCCGGCTACAAGGATCTATCTCTGAAGATGGCCAAAAGGAGGCTAGAAGACGTTCCTGTGGGCGTAGATTATATCGTCACCTCCTGTCCTCTTTGCATTAGAAATCTGAGAGATGGGGGGGCCGGTGAAAAGGTAATCGATCTGGTGGATCTGGTAGCAATGGCAATGCCAAAATAAAAAAAAAAGGATTCCGCTCTATTTCTTAACAAGGAGCGGAATTGCATCAAGCGCCTGGGGGTTGGCAACTGCCGATGTGTCTCCCAGAGCCTCTCCCTGCGCTTTGGCCTTGATCAGCGATCGGACCGGCTTTCCTGCCTTGTTCCGGGGGATGTCGGCGACGAATATGACATCTGAAGGAATGGCGATGGGCCCTAAGGTCTTTCGCACGAAGTTCTTGATATCCTTCTCCAGTGCAGCATCAGCTTTTGCTTCCGGCTTGAGCACGGCATAGACCACAATGCTTTCGCCCTTCACCTGGTCCGGCTTGCCCACGACTGCCGCGGCGGCAACGCAAGGGTGCTTTTCTGCCGACGCCTCAACCTCAGCATTGGATATCCGATGACCAGCAACCTTTAAGACATCGTCTCCTCTGCCCAGAGCCCAGATGTATCCGTCCCCATCCACGCGGGCTTTGTCTCCAGAGAGATACTTGCCGGGAAAAGCGGTCCAGTAGGTCTCGAGGTACCCAGCCGGGTCCTGGTAGACCTCTTTTAGCATGGAAGGCCAGGGCGTTGTTATGAGTATGTTGCCGGTGCGGCCTGCGGGAACGCTTGCGCCGTTGTCATCCACTAACTCTACGTTGTAGCCGGGCAGAGCGAAGCTGGGCGAGCCGGGCTTGAGCGGGGTTATCGGCAGGGGCGCTATGACCTGAGAGCCGGTCTCGCTTTGGAACCAGGTATCCATGATAGGAGCAAACCCACCGCCCACGTATTTCCTCCACCAGATGAAGGCCTCGGGGTTCATAGCCTCGCCTACCGAGCCCATGAGCCGAACTGTGGAAAGGTCGTACTTCTGGGGCCAGGAGGGCCCCTCGTTCATGAACATCCTGATGGCGGTAGGTGCAGTATAGATCA
>JAABPZ010000296.1 GCA_011391755.1 Methanothrix sp.
GAGTGGCTCACGGTTGCCTGTCCCAAATGCGGAGAGGAGATGACGCAATATCTCACGCCCCAGGAAGAGGTGGAGGAGGCGCTGGCCGGGGCCGGGTGGCTGGAAACGGTCTGCTCCTACTGCCAGAATATGATCCGGCTGGATGCGAGGACGTTTGAGCCAATGATATGAATTATCTCTCCAAGATCGTGATCTTTGCGACTCTTTACTTTCGGATCATGGGCTGACAGAACCTTTAATAATCATAATAGGAATTTATAATTTTGTGGATGCAATGGGTCGTGTGGAACTCACCGACATCAAAATGGCCATACAAGCAGGGCAAGTCAGAATAACCGATCATGCTTATGAAGAAGCCAATGCTGACCTGCTCAAGTTCGACGAGATCTACTGATTGGCTGCAAAGTGAGGAAAAGATGAATACGATGCCTTTTGAACAATGCCCGGTCTGCGGGGGCGACCTAGTTGAAAAAGAAGTTGAAAAGATCCTGCGTGGGGGTGCCAATACCGCAGTTCTGAAGGTCTGCGCTGAGGTCTGCTTGCGTTGCGGAGAGAGACTGTACTCGCAAGAGATTGTGAGGAGGTTCGAGAAGATTATAGCCAAGCTGGAGCGCCAGGAAACCGAGGAATTCAGGGCGATCGGAGTTACATATCAAGTGGCATAGTTTCGGAGAATGATCCATCGACCGCCGCGCCGCAGCTCAGGCTGTTCTTGTGCAGAGCGAAATAGCCTTTAGCCCCGGTACGCGCCGGAAATGGCTATCTCCTGAGACAATTACTGCTCCATTGATCAGCGCAATGGATGCGATCAGTTCATCGAAGTCGCCGATTGCCTCTCCTCGTCTTTTCAGTTCGGCAGATAGTTCTCCAAACATATCATACACGTCTTCATCTATGGAGAGGATGACGAATGCATCGAGCAGCTTCTTGACTTTTTCCAATCCCGCCTCAGACTTGGTGGGGCTATAAACTCCTTTGTAAAGCTCCAGCACATTTATCTGCGTCGTGCATAGTGTCTCGCCCGTTTCCTCCAGCTCTTTGATCTTTCTCAAGGCGGCCTGCTTTCTATGAAGAGCGTCTATCAGGACGGATGTGTCGATTATTATCATTACACCTCTACATTGCGCATTTTGGCCCGGCGCATCTCAATGGAAGCGGCCTCAATTCGGTTCGCCAGCTCGTCATCTCTGCCGATCTCGTCCAGTATCTCGGAGAGCTTTCTTTTGGCAGGGAAATTATGGAGAATGGCTTCCGAGAAGCTCTGATTCTCGCTCTTCCGGCTCTTCAGGCGCTCGTATGCCTCTTCTGTTATGGTGATGGTCTTGGTGGACACAAGCAATGTACGTGTATTTAAGTGTATATCGGTTTTTCCCTTGCTTGATGCTGGCCCTGGGCCTGGATCTGCTCATTATCCCCTTGCTCGAGGAGGGCGCAACGCTGCCCTTCCTCATCGATCACCTGCGGCCCCTGCTCTTCCTGGAGGAGAGATAAGCCGATGCCTTCGGCCTGCTAATCAAGACTATGCGGGAGCTGTCCCGGCTGGAGTGGCTGAAGGTGATCAGTCCCAAATGCGGGGAGGAGATGATGCAATATCTCACGCCTCAGGAAGAGGTGGAGGAGGCGCTGGCCGGGGCCGGGTGGCTGGAGGCGGTATGCAGCTACTGCCAGAACAGGTATTCACCTGGACGCCAGGACGTTTGAGCCGAGGCTGTGATGAGATTGTTAATCTTAATAGCGAGGAGCCAAATCTCAGATCGCTAAAGTACTTATTAATATAAAATTAACAGATTTAAATTTTAATATTAAGCTCTAGCTTTATCTATTTTGAATCCGTGTCAACGAACTTAGGTAGTTGTTGATGTTCGACTTCGATGATTCGTTAAAATTGCAGGAATATATATCGCTCCGTCAGGAGATCATGCAAAATTATCGCTATGTTTTTGAACGACCGTTGCTGATTCTCGCGGCAATTGGTGCCATAGGGATCCAAGGCAACGTGGAGAGCATATATTTTCCTTTTCTGCCTTTTATATTGAGTTTCCTTCTATTGATAAATTTATGGTTTACCGCTAATCGATTGAGAAGCAGTGCGAGAATTGCTGCATATATTCAAGTCGTATTAGAGCCGCCAATAGCAATCCATATTGGTTGGGAACGATCTCTTCGAATGTATAGAATGTGGATGAAAAAAACAAAGGAGCCCGAAAGAGAGAAGATAATCAAGGATATAATTGGTCGCTCAATAATTTCAAGTTCTGCATTATTTTATCCGCCAATTCATTTGTTCCATGTTGTTATGGTCTCGTTCGCCCTTATAATTTCGATCCATTCTTACTATTCTTGTCTTATGCAGGGAAAAGCCTACGATTTTCTGCCTAATCTATCTTTTTTCTCAACTCTAATTACGAGTTGCATCTTCTATTATTATTGTTTTGGCGAAAATAGGCCGGGAAAAATTAAGAATCTAATCGAGAGAGATCGAGCTATATGGTTTTTTTTATTTAACGATGAAGTGAAAAAATGGTCGTGAATCTTTAATAGGTTTTAATTATGTAATATGGATATGTCAATAATTCATGCAGGCTCCAGATATGATCTA
>JAABPZ010000297.1 GCA_011391755.1 Methanothrix sp.
GGCAGAAGGGTATGCAATGGAAATAATGGTCTCCCACTTCAACTCTTTCATACTCATACCTCTGGGCGATATGCACGTCCCGCAGACCCTCAAAGAGGCGGAAGGGACTGGTGGATGAGAAGCTCTTGGGGGCATCATGATTGCCGCTGATTATGATCACAGGTATGCCCTCATCCATAAGCCGAAAGAGGCCCCTCTGGAAGACCACCAGGGGCTTGATCTTAGGGCGAACGTGATGGAAGACATCGCCGGCATGGACTACCGCATCAGGTCTTAGCTCAATGATCTTCTCGATGGCCAGTTCAAAACCGGAATACACCATCTCTTCTATGCGATTTCTGCCATGCTCATCCAGGCGGCTGTAGCTGGAAAAGCCCAGGTGCGAATCGGCCAGGTGAATTATCTTCATATGCCAGGCATCCTAATCCAAAAACGGCTTGAAGCCGCCTCTGGTGATAAGGCTCTCCTGCTTATCTTCCTTCTCCAGACGGCGCAAGTAATCCTCGTAGCGGTGTATCCTGGCGGGCACGGGAAAAGGAATATTCAGGGTGGATACGACGGCTTCGCCCTTCTCCAGAGTCTGAATCTCGATATCCATGGAAGAGAGATCCTGCTTGGCCGACTCTTCCAGCTGCATGCGATCGTTTCTGTCCCCCAGGCCCATGACCACTAAAGTGTTGAACTGGGAGAGCAGTTGCTTATCGATGAGCTTGGGCTGCTGGGTGACGGCACACAGGCCCACACCGAACTTGCGGCCTTCCCGGGCGATACTCTCGAAGCGCGCCGTGTTGCTGCCCGCGCCCAAAACCCTCTGGGCCTCCTCAATGGTGATAAGGCAGTTCTTGCGGCTCTCTTGGCCCTCTTTTTCGTCCTTTTTGTACTCATCCAGGATATAGCGCGATATAACGGAGAGCAAGAAGAGCTCGGATCGATCGCTCATCCTGGGTATATCTACCAGCACGACCTTTCCTTTCTGCAGATTGGCCAGAATATTGGCCAGGCTGGACCTTTTCCGGATGTACGGATTTCTTCCCAGCTCGTTTTTGATCCTTCGAACCAAAACATTGACCGTGCTGTCCTTGAAGCCTTCCTGCATCATGCGGGCCATGCCCTCCGGGCTTTGGATCTCTTCCAGCCAGTTTGCCGGGTCCAAGATCCGGGAAATGGCTTGCAGAGCATCTCTTTGCGGTGGCGACCAATCATAGAGCAGAGCAATATCCTCCGGAAGAATCTCGCTTTCCGATATGGCCAGCTCCTCCACGCCCGGATCGGAGGCGTTCTGCTTATCTGTGGAATAGCAGGCGAGCCCCTCCCGGTACCTCTTGAGATGGACGAGTCCCTTGACAAGATCCTTGCTTTTGCCTTTCAGGTATTCTCCATGGGGATCACAGATGAGAAGGCCGAACTTGGACTCGCCCCGTGCGAACAGCCGCATGCATGAGGCGGCAAAGACCTTCATGAAGTTGGACTTGCCCATGCCCGTGGTGGCGAAGACGCCCATGTGGTGATCCATGGCCTCGCTGTGCAGGGCTACAGGAATCTCTTCTACCAGTCGTGAGCCGTTTCTCAGATAGCCTACCTCGATGTCTCCCATAACCTGGCTTAAAAACTTAAACTCCTCTTTCTCCGCTCGCGCCACGGGCGCGAACTTTGTGGGCAGCGTCCTGGACCTTTTAAACTCCAGTCTTTTATTTAAGCAGCCTAAAGGCTCGGCGATGACGCGATTGAAGATCTGGTCGGAATCGAAGAACTGGGTGCCTTTCATGGTGGTGTCCCAGTGGCCGTCATAGTTGGAGCTGTGCTCTATGTTAAGAACGCGGGCGAGAAAAGTCAGTCCCTGGTCTTTGATGGAAAAGATCTGCCCCACTTCTACCCTTTCCTCATCAGAAAGTATGAAAGGCACAGTGAAATGATATTCAGTCACGCTCTTGGAGACGATTTTGTAGGTCGTGTCTCCACTCACGATTACCTTTCGATTCAACAGGCTTTCTCCCGCAGGGGCTTGGTTCTCTTCTTGCGTTGTCGCCACTTTTATTTCTCCCACTTTTCCACGTGCTTATTTCGCCTCAGGTTGCTCATTTTACATTGCTTAAAATCCAGACCTCATCTCCAGGATGTCGTGGAAGTCCTGCATAAGGATTCTGATCTCCGAATGAGTCATTCCCCGCTCCAAGAGATGCGCCATGAGTTTCTGGCGCACGGCTGCCGCCTCTTGCTCGGCGATCCTGATATCCCGGTGCGCCCGGAAAAGGGCATGAGGATAGCCCAGGCACTCGGAGGAGCAGGAGTAGGCAGCCAGCTTTCCCAGAACCGATCCCATTTCCTCCCTTAGAAAGGAAGGCGCATCCACCCGGAAGGCGTGCTGGGACTGCCCGCAAAAGCGAACAACGTAGGTCTCGCCGTTCCATCTGCCCTGGCCCGCATCTACTTTTTTGTCCTTGAGGCTGACATACCAGGCGGCGCCCGGCAAAAGCCCGCTTCCGATCGTGCTGGTATGCTGCACAAAGGGAAGTGTGATCTCCTCGCCCCAGAAAAGGGAGCTGGACTTGGCCACGGCCAGAAGAGCGACGCCTTTTTCCTCTGCTCGGG
>JAABPZ010000298.1 GCA_011391755.1 Methanothrix sp.
GCATTCTCCCAGGCGGCCAGGGATTTGGAGATCATCTCGGACTCACGGGCAGCGAAGTCTGGAGGGAGTTTTATCCTCTTGTTGTAATCTCGATTCCAGAGCCTTAGGTTGGCGGTTTCGATCGTAGACCAATTGCTGCCGTTATTGGCAATGGAGAGAAGCCTCCCGAATTTTGGATCTATCCACTTCTTATTTTTCAAATCCTCCATGTAGCTTTGAGCCTTGGCCCGATAATCAGTCGCATTCTGAGGCATTGAAATGTCCTGATCCCATTGTGAGAGGGAAATCATCGTGTCGAGGTAAGCCATCTCAAGGGAAGTGTTCAGAAGTCTATTGTATGCCTCTTTAGGCGTTATATCAGGAGTGCTGTTCTGATCGTTGCTGTCTTGCATCTGGCAGCTTGCGCCAAGAGTAGTAGCAAATATTGTCATTGTCAGGATAAATCCTATCTGAAGGCTAACTCGCATTCCCGGAGGCCTCCAAGGCAGCCACTATGGCTTGTGCGAATTCCCCTGATGCATTAGGACCATTTCCTGTGATAATGTTTCCATCCTGCACTACTGCCTCATCTGAGATAATTGCGCCCTTGGATTTTATGTGATCCGTTTCCGATGCCGTGGCTCTCTTGCCTTTGAGAAGCCCAGCGTCTGCCAGGATCCAGGGAGCAAGACATATGGCACCCATCAGTTTCTTTTGTGCACTCGTTGACTTTGCTAGAGCTTGGTAATCTGGATCTATGTTAAGCCTAAGAGAGTAAATTCCTTCACCGCCTACAAAGACTACAGCGACGTAGTCTGATAAATCAACTTCCTTCAAATCCAGATCTACCAGGACGCTCTCACCATTCATTCCTGTAGCAGTCTTTACTCCTTTAGAGGCCAAGACGACAGAGTAACCCCTGCTTTGAAAGTAATCGCGAGGCACATTCAGCTCCTCCTCTTGATACTGCTGAGGGGATAGTACCATCAGGATCTTTCCTTTGTGAGAAGATGTGTCCGAACTGGATTTAGGAACCTGGCTTGATATCCTTGCAGATCCAGTCTCGATTTCGTAGCTTCCCTCTTCCTCCAAATTCGCAATACCATTTTCCACTTGCGTCCGGTTATATCCTGATTTGGTGGTCTCGGGTGTGTCTGGTGCGCCAGATCCAAGAGCTGTTTGGCAGGATACCGGTACAAAGTTGCCCGCATACGCTGAGTAGCAGACGGGGCAGGGTGAATAGGCGTTGATGCTCGCGGCCTGGTCAGCAGTCAGGCTGACGACGTATCCGCAGACAGGACACTGCCAGCAAGTGTAGCCCTCATTAGTTCCAGAATCATACTGAGCAAAGACGGGATAGGCTCCTGCCAGGAACAGGAGAATGAATAATTTCTGGAATAGCATCTTCATGGTCAAGAAGATAGTTAGTCAATGAATAAATAGATCACGAATCTCACATGATTAAGGAAGGATAGGTGTTTTCATAAAATTATGGATCCTGGCTGAGCCCAGGATCCGGAAAGCAAATTTCAATATCTTCGATCTATTCTTTTACCTCCAGCACAACCTTCTTCAGGGTCCCTGTAAATTCGAAGGGACTCTTATAGCTCTCCGTCACCGGCGTTAGACGGTCTGTGCCAATCTCAAGCCCCTCTTCCCAGGAGTAGATGTTGGGCACGCTCGGTGCGATTGTGCCTTTACCTACCTCTTTTCCGTTGATGTAGAGCGTTCCAATGCCGGTGGCTCCTGTGTTATTGGAGAAATCAGCCTTTGCGGTCTTATCAAAGCCAAAGCCCAGAGTTGACGATCCTGTGGGAACTTTCGCTTGGGAGGTGATGGTAGTATGTCTTAGACCCAAGTAATTGTAGTCAAAGACGAGCTGATTGTTCTGGACGTAAAGTGTTAGTCCATTAAATCGCCCTCCAATGGATAAGAGCACTCCCTTCGCACCTTCGTCTGGAATCTCGACATCGGCATTGATGGTGTAGGAGCTAAATTTGGTATCAGGAATTCCGGGCTCTAAGATGGGAGCCATACCCGGATAGTATGTGAATTTGCCCTTCTTACCATGTTCCATCAACATATGCATTCGATCATCAAGCGGCAGTACATTGTATTTTCCGGCTTCTGCCCACCAACGTTCCACCATCTCCTTAACCTTGGCGGGATTCTCCTCTGCTAAATTGTGCGTTTCGGAAACGTCCTGGGAAAGATTATATAACTCCCAAACATCATCGTCAAAGTTACCTCTTGAGCCGCGCGCATGGGCTGTTACCGCCTTCCAGCCATCATACCAGATTCCACGGCTGCCCAGCATTGCGAAGTACTGGACGTCTTTACGATTGGGTGCATCGGGCTGGTCAAAGGTATAGGCCATGCTAACCCCTTCTACCGGCTTTTGCGGTATGCCTTTATATACCTCTGGTGCCTTGATGCCGACAACTTCCAGGACCGTTGGAACAATGTCAATGGCGTGCGTGAATTGGTCTCGCACGGTTCCTTTGTCCTTGATCCCTGCCGGGTAATAGATTATCAGCGGGTCGTGGACGCCTCCTTCATGGGTCCATTGCTTGTAGAGCTTAAACGGCGTGTTG
>JAABPZ010000299.1 GCA_011391755.1 Methanothrix sp.
CACACAGTACGCGCCAGCCGGCGCAGCGCTGCCTCGCGATCCGTTCCCGCTCCGTCCGGCGTTTCGCAGGCATAGCGCTCCTCTGAGATCCGGCCCAGAGCTAAGTGGGCATCGGCCATGATGGCGAAGAGCTCTGGCGCAAGCGGCACCTTTTGCCCTCCAATCATGGCCGCGGGCAGCAGGGCATCCAGCCGCGTTCTTAACAGGCCCATGTAGACCAGCTCGCCCCCGGCCAGGCGCAAAAAGTCCGTCTTCGCTGCCATCGCTTCTCCCTTAATCGGGATGAGGTCGGTGGTGGTGCTGCCCATGTCCACAAAGAGGCATTCACCTATCTCGCGTGCCAGCAGGGCCGCGGAGGCTGACCAGTTGGCCGCAGCCAGCTCCAGCGGATCGGTCCAGGCAAATCCGCTCGCGCCCCAGAAGTAGATGGGACAGGAGAAAGCCCGCTTCACCGCGGCAGTCAGTTTCTCGATGCCTTCTCTCTTGCAGGAGAAGCAGTCGGCCAATTCACCCGTAATGACGACCGCCACCGCTTGGGGCTCCTGCAGGGCCAAGAGTCTCAGCGCCTCTTCCAGTGGCGCATTCTTCCAGAGGGGTAGGTAGACGCTTTTTGCAAATAGCCCATCCGAGCTTGCGGTTTTGGTGTTGGCTCCACCGATATCCAGGCCCAGGATCATTGCGGCTCTTAAGACCATTCGAACCATAAAAGCTTTAGGTCGGAAGGTATCTTTAAGCCACCAACTTTCGGAGATCATGATCATGGCTGCCAAGGAGAAGTTTGCTGAGCCCACTTATCTGGAATGTGGATTCGGAGAGCTGGAGTATAAGGTCATAAAGTCGGAGATCTGCTGCCGCTGCGGCACCTGCGAGGCCTTCTGCCCCAGAATTGAGCACGTTGAGAACAAGCCCGCTCTGGTAAATTACGATCCCCTCTGTGGCCTGTGCTTCACTTACTGCCCCAGGACCTTCCTGGACATGGGAGCAATGGAGTCCAAGTTATTCGGCCGGATGCGAAATGCGGACGAGGCCCTGGGAATCTACCAGAAGGCCGTTTCCGCTCAGGCCCAGCCCGTGCAGGCCAGGGCTCAAGATGGCGGTGTGGCCACCGCTTTGCTGGTAGCGGCTCTGCAGTCGGGCGTGATCGACTGCGCCGTTGTCACAGACCGGGATGAAGAATGGAGAACGGTAGCTAGAGTGGCTACCACCGCAGAGGAGATTGTCGCCGCTGCCGGAACCAAGTACACCATCTCCAATAGTGTCCAGGCTGTGAAAGCGGCTCTGGAGAAGGGCTACAAGAAGATCGGCTTTGTGGGCACCCCATGTCAGATTCAGGGGCTACGAAAAGTCATGCTCCTGGATGAGCCCTACCAGTTCGGTCAGGACAAGATCGCGCTCCTGGTCGGCCTCTTCTGCATGGAGAACTTCGATTACGATGCACTCATGAAGGGCCTGGTTAACGGCAAATTTGGGCTCTTGCCCAAGGATGTGGCGCGCTTCGAGATCAAGAAGGGCATGTTCCGGGTAATCGACAAGACCGGCAAGGCTCACGAGGTCAAGATCGAGGAGACGGACGCCTTCACATTCGCGGGATGTGGTCCCTGCTTTGACTTTGCCAGCGAGCTGGCCGACATCTCGGTGGGCAGCGTGGGCTCGGGCGAAGGCTGGTCCACCGTTCTCACCCGTACCGATGCCGGCGAGAAGCTCTACGCTGCCACTCTGGCGGCGGGCGGCGTGCAGGAGAAGGCCGTCTCTGAGAAGGGCCTGGCTCTCGCTAAAAAGCTGGCTGCGGGAAAGGTCAAGCGCTTTGAGACCAAATGCGTCGAGATGAATGTGAGCGGCATCACCCGTTAATGATAATAGGAAAGGACCACTGATTGAATATGCTCTCCGTTGGGCTGGCTGGAAAGCCTAATTCCGGCAAATCCACTTTTTTCAAGGCAGCGACCCTGGTAGAAGTGGATATTGCCAACTATCCGTTTACTACTATCGACGCCAACCACGGCGTTTCCTATGTGCGTGCCCCCTGTCCCTGCCGGGATTTGGGCATCAAGGAAGGCTGTGGCCGCTGCAAGGAAGGGCAGCGTTTCATCGCCATCGAGCTGATTGACGTGGCCGGCCTGGTGCCTGATGCCCATTTGGGCAAGGGCCTGGGCAATGAGTTTTTGGATGCTCTGCGCGTAGCGGAAGCTGTAGTTCACGTGCTGGACGCCTCGGGCGGAACGGACCTGGAGGGCAATCCGATCGGGCTCGCTAACCACGATCCCGTTACCGATGTCAAGTTCCTGGAGTACGAGATCAGCATGTGGCTGAACGGCATTCTCAAACGCAACTGGGACAAGTTGATGCGCAACTACAAGGGCGTGGGTGGCAAGCCCGAGCAGGTCCTCATGGAACAGATGGCTGGCGTCGGGGTCTCGGACAGCCAGGTCCGTCGGGCTGTGACGGAGATGAAGAAGGATCTGGGAAGCTGGAAAGATGAGGATGTGCTCCGCTTTGCCGGGCTCCTGCGGGCCTACAGCAAACCCATGATTCTGGCCGCCAACAAGATGGATATAGCGCCTCCCGAGTT
>JAABPZ010000346.1 GCA_011391755.1 Methanothrix sp.
CCGGCTGCGCCAGCCGTCGCCAGCCCAAAGGCCATGGGATTGGAAGATTATTAATTATAATGAAACATAAAGATGAGAACTATGAAAGATCTTGTCAAATTTTCTCTGGAATCTGGCGGATTTGTATTCATCGAGACGGAGGTAACGGACGTCGAGATGGGAGGGCTGGTGAAAGCCGGGCGCGGCCTTCCCGATGAGGCGGCGCAGTCTTTTGAGGCGGCCATAAACAGCCTCAGCCCCATCGCCAACACCATTGTTTCCAAGCTCATCAACATCAGCAATCCCCCTGATGAGGCGGCGGTGGAGTTCGGTTTGACCTTGAAGGCCGATACGGGTGTTATTATTACTAAAGTGGGTGCGGAGGCCAACTTCAAGATCAGCCTAAAATGGGTGGGGGAGAAGAAGGGATAGGAAATAGGAACGTGGCAAAATATCGCAAAAATTATAAATCAACTGCTATGGGAGTCCTCCGTGCGCTCTGTGTCTGCGATGTTGGTAGTTCGTTGCTGTTTGGTTATTACCAGTGGCAAACGACGTTTCAACCACAGAGACACAAAGCTCACAGAGAACGCACAGAGATGAACTAACAACTGGAAAAACAGCCGGTGGATAATTGCCCTTTGACCTTAAGACGGGGATCGTCAGAATACTGACGGCGGATGGCACGACTACCTCAGGGACCGGTTTTATCCTGTCGGAAAAGGGCATCATCGCCACCTGCTCGCATGTCATCCAGCCCGAGAAATTGCAGGTGCGCGGCTAACCCAAGCCGGAGAAGGTAGAGGTGATCTTTCGCGCCAATGGCCAAAAAGCAGCGGCCCGGCTACTACCCCAGGCCTGGCGGGCGGCAGAAGCCGAAGACGTGGCATTCCTCAAATTGGAGGGGCCGCTGCCCCGGGGTGTCGAGCCTCTTTCCATCGGCACCTCCGAAGGCGCGGCAGGCCATGCCTTTCAGACCTTTGGCTTTCCTGATCAGAGCCCGGAGGAAGGCATCTACGGAGAAGGCAGTCTGCTGGATCAGACTACGATTTTAGGAATCCGGGTTTTGCAGGTGAAGAGCTCCGAGATCACGCCCGGCTTTTCCGGGGCGCCGGTCTTCGACACAAAATCGCGCCGGGTGGTGGGCATGGTCACCTCCATCGCCGCTCCCGATAAATTCGGCAGGCTGGCTGAGACGGCTTTTATCACGCCTGCCGAGACTCTCATCTCCATCTATCCGGATCTGGTGCCTTCCGATGTGCGGCCTTACATGGGCCTTTCCCCTTTTACGGAAAAGGATGCGGAGTTCTTCTTCGGACGAAGGTGACTGGTGGAGGGGCTGGAGGAGGCCTTGCGGGCCAGGCCGCGCTTCCTTCTGGTCATGGGCCCCTCGGGAAGCGGCAAATCGTCTGTGGTCCAGGCGGGCCTCATGCCGCATCTACGCAAAGGCTCTGTGCCGGGGAGCGATCGCTGGAGCATAATGGTGGCCCGGCCCGCCGACCGGCCCTTCGATCATCTGGAGAGGGCTGGGCTGCGGGGGGCTTACGCGGGCCTCGCGGACGCGGCTCGAGGCTGGCTGGATAGGAACCCCGGCCAGGAGAAGCTGCTCCTCATCCTGGATCAGTTTGAGGAGTTTCTTGTAACCTGTCCGTCGGAACTGCGCCGCAAGTTCTGGTCCGGGATCAAGGATCTCCTGGACTCGGACATTGAGGTAACCATCCTGGCAGTGATGCGGGATGACTTTTACAGCCGCTTTGCCGATGATGCGCCAACTGAGGTGCTGGCCTGGACGCAGCGCGGCTTTTTCCAGGTGGGCTCCAATCTGGAGTACGAGGAGCTGCGGGAGATCGTCCAGCAGCCCGCTCACCGCGTGGGCTTGCATCTGGAGGAAGGCCTCACTGAGGTAATCATCAACGACGTCCTGGAGAGCAGCCGGGAGGGCAGCAGCCGGGCGGGAAGGAGCACTGTTCTGCCGCTGCTGGAGTTTGCCCTCACTCAGATCTGGGAGCGGAAAGATCAGGGCCTGCTCACTCACCAGGCCTACCAGGCTATCGGCAAGGTCACGGGCAGCTTAACCTCCTGGGCGGATCAGGTCTGCAGAGGCCTGGAAAAGGAAGGACTGGGTTCAATCGCCCGTCGAATCTTCACTGATCTGGTCAATCTAGGGGACGAGAGCCAGAGGCTTCCCGACAGCCGCAGGCAGAGAAGGCTGGCAGACTTCCTGCATGACGAAAACGATGAAAAAGAACGAGAATCCGTGGAAAAAGTGGTGCGGAAGCTAGCCGATGCCAGGCTGGTAACCACCTCCTTGGATAAGGGCGAGGAGACTGTGCAGATCATCCATGATTCACTCATCCGGGAGTGGGCGCGGCTGCAGCGCTGGCTGAAGAAAGATAGAAGCTTTCTGGCCTGGGAGAGGGAGCTGGAGAAGGATGCGCGGGAGTGGAGGGATACTTCTCCAGGCGATGTCACCGGTCGAGACGAAGGCCGCTTGCTGCGGGGCCGTCGGCTGGAGGAAGCGGAGAGATGGCACAGAGAGCGGGAGAGGGATCTGGGCGAGGCGGAGCGGGAGTTCATTTCTGCCAGTCTGGGCTTAAGAGCAGGAGAACGGGAGAAAGAAGAGAAGGCAAGGGCGGAGAAGGATAGAACAAGAAGGCGAAATATGGCTGTTTTATCTTTTATCGCCATCATTGCTCTGGTCTTTGCAGGAGCTGCATTTCAACAGAAAGTGCAGGCAGACGCGAAAACGGAGGAGGCATTGGCCAGGAGCTTGGCCTCTCAATCCGAGCTGATGAGAGGCGTTACGGGATCATTGACAGAGAGCCTTCTCCTAGCTGTCGAATCCTTAAGGCATAATAACGAGACTCTTGAAGGAAACACAGCCCTTAGACGCAGCTTGGCTCTATTTCCTCGCTCCATTGCTCAACTGGAGCACAATGATTCAGTGACAGCCCTGGCCTTCAGTCCGGACAGTGGCATGCTAGCCACGGGCAACGATAATAATACGGCTCGACTGTGGGATGTAGAAACCGGCAAAGAGCTGCAGAAGCTGGAGCATGATGGCTGGGTGAATGCGCTGGCCTTCAGTCCGGACAGTGGCATGCTAGCCACGGGCAACGATGATAAAACGGCTCGACTGTGGGATGTAGAGACCGGCAAAGAGCTGCAGAAGCTGGAGCATGATAGCCTGGTGTACGCGGTAGCCTTCAGCCCGAACGGGAGCAAACTGGCTACGGGCAGCGGTGATAAAACGGCTCGATTG
>JAABPZ010000035.1 GCA_011391755.1 Methanothrix sp.
TCTGAGTATAAGTCACTCCATTGATCTCTCTTACGCTCAGAACAGCCCGGTTTAGGTCGGATATGCTCTCCACATCAGCTATGGCGATGAAGTCTCTCTCTCCATAGACCGGTACAACTTCCCGAATACCTTTGATGCCCTCCAGGCAATCGTGGACCGCCTTTTCCGTTCCCGGCTCAACGTTTATCATTATGAAGCCTTTCAATGTCTATCCCCCAAAAATTATGCTTTAAGATTCTCCTTTTGATAATATCACTCTTTCCCCTGCAGATCCCTTTGAAGGGCTCTCTGATGGGCTATCTCCGGGGGGGCTCTCTCCTCTGGAACGGGAATGCCTTTTTGCTCCATCAGTTCCTTTACCATCTCAATCTCGTCTTCCAGGCGCTTCAAAGGCATTGCCTCCCTGGCCAGGTACAGGCAACTCAATGCCTCCTCCAATCGTCCTAATGCCGTCAGTACTGCAGCCGTAGATTCCTGGTCATAGGCATCGCCTCCTTTCTGGAGCACGCAGTCGTAAATCAGAAGTGCCTCTTCCAGCCTCTTTTGGTTTCTCAGCAAAAAGCCCTTGTTCCTCAGAGCATCCAGATTTTCGGGGTCGATGGCCAGGCATCGATCGTAGCTTTGCATAGCCTCCTCGAAGCGGCCCAGGCCAAAGAGGGCCACGCCCTGGTTGTTCCAGACTTCCGGTATCTCCTGGTTCATAGCCAGCACTCGCTCGAAGATCTCTAAAGCCTCCTCAAACATCTTCTGCTTGACCTTGTCCATGCCTCTGTGCAGCAGCACCTTCTCTTTGTTGTTCATAGCCGCCTCACATATATCCCTGGATAGCTGCCGACTCGCTGCCCTTCTCCGCAATGGCAGGATTCTGGGGTACCGATCCCGGCCTCTTGATCTCTCCGAAGACCTTCTCGTAGTCCTTGATGTGCTCTACCAGCCAGTTGGCCAGTTCCTTGGCCGCTAGGGGTGAGAGAATGATCTCCGTATCGATCTTTCTCTCCATGACTGTCATGTTCTTGCCGTCCTCGACCAGCGTCTTTGGCGAGTCGTTGTAAAAGGCAATGCGAAAGTCGTAGGGGCTGTGTCCTCCGATCGCGCCTATGGCATAGACCTGGCTAAAATCGGAGCTTTTTGAGATTTCCACTTTAACTTCCATGCATGCGGGATAGGGCTCCAGCTTAAAAAAGATGATGATATCGAAATGTATTTAGATGACTTAGCTTCTTGTGTTGCCGATACTATGATTGGGGTCTTAGGGTTAGAAGACGGTACAAGGGTGGAAGGTACCGGTTTTGGTGCGCCCGGTACGGTTTCGGGTGAACTGGTCTTTACTACCGTTATGTCCGGATATGAGGAGGCATTAACAGACCCCTCTTACCACGGACAGATGCTCATGTTCACATATCCTCTGCAAGGAAATTACGGCATAAGCGGCGAGGATTTTCAATCCGACCGGATGTGGCCGCGCGCCATGGTCAGCCGGGAATACTGGGATCGTCCAACACATCATCGTCACGCAAAGACGCTCAACCGGTTCCTTATTGATGAGGGCAAGCCCGGGCTATGTGACGTGGATACTCGCATGCTCACTTTGAAGGTAAGAGAGCTTGGCGTGATGAAAGCCGCGCTTGCCGTTGGCGAAAGGAGAGACGTAAAAGACTTGGATGTGGTGGCAATGGCAAGGTCCCAGGCCGATATATCTCTCCAAAATCTGCTGGGAGATGTGACCTGCAAATCACCTTACCGCATGAAAGGCAATGGCCCTCGCATGGCGGTGCTGGATTTAGGCATGAAGAGGAATATTCTTAAAAGCCTCTCCGCTCGCGGATTCGATATAACGGTGCTTCCTGCACATGCCGACATATCTCTGATCGAGACGGCAAGGCCAGAGGCGCTCTTCGTCTCCAATGGACCTGGCGATCCCGAAATGGCCAAAGAGGCCATCTCTGCCGTCCGGCACTATGCAGGACAAATTCCCATCTTTGGAATATGCCTGGGACATCAGGTCATATCACTGGGCCTGGGTGCCCAGACCTTCAAGCTCAAGTTCGGCCACCATGGTGGCAATCAGCCTGTCAAAGACCTGGAAAAAAGAATCGTCTACATCACCTCTCAGAATCACAACTTTGCAGTCCGACCCGGCTCTGTGGAGGGCACGGACCTGGAGATCACCCAGCTAAATGCCAACGACGGCACAGTCGAAGGCATAAAGAGCGACAAGCTCAATGTTCTGGCGGTCCAGTACCACCCCGAGGCCCATCCCGGACCGCTCTGCACGGAAGATCCATTCTTTGGATCGGTCTTGAGAATAATGAATGGTCGGACAGGCGTTGCCGGGAGGCGATAGAGATGCCCAAAAGAAATGATATCCATAAGGTCCTTCTCATCGGCTCGGGGCCCATCCAGATTGGTCAGGCCGCAGAATTTGATTTCTCCGGCTCTCAGGCCTGCAAATCCCTGCGCGAAGAGGGAATCGAGGTCGTCTTGGTCAACTCCAATCCCGCTACCATCATGACCGATCCAGACACTGCCGATAAGGTCTACATTGAGCCTCTGGTGCCGGAGATTTTGGCCAAGATCATCGAGAAGGAGAGGCCGGATGGAATTATTGCCGGCATCGGTGGCCAGACGGGTCTGAACATCACATCTGAGCTCGCAGATATGGGCGTTCTCGAGAAATTCAATGTCGAGGTACTGGGCACGTCCGTCAAGTCCATTCGGGAGGCAGAGGATCGCGACCTCTTCAAGAAGGCCATGCAGCGTGTGGGCGAGCCCGTGCCGAAGAGCAAAGCCGTCAACACCCTGGACGAGGCCTTGGCGGTCATGGAGGAGCTGGGACTGCCGCTGGTAGTTCGGCCTGCATACACATTGGGTGGCTCAGGGGGAGGCATTGCCAGGACTCGCGAGGAGTTGCTCTCCATCTGCGAACTGGGGCTGAAGAGGTCTCGCATCAGCCAGGTCTTGCTGGAGGAGAGCCTGGGGGGCTGGATTGAGCTGGAGTACGAGGTGATGAGGGACTCGAACAATACCTGCATCACCATTTGCAACATGGAGAACATGGATCCCATGGGCATTCACACCGGTGAGTCTATCGTCGTCACGCCCATCCAGACCCTGTCCGATAAGGAGATCCAGATGCTGCGTAGCTCCGCCATCAACATCATCCGCGCTTTAGAAATTGAGGGCGGCTGCAACATCCAGTTTGCCTTCAAGAACGGGGAGTACCGGGTCATCGAGGTCAACCCTCGCGTCTCCCGCTCCTCGGCTCTGGCCTCCAAGGCCACCGGCTACCCCATTGCCCGGGTTACCGCCAAAATCGCCATCGGCATGACACTCGATGAGATCAGAAACGATGTGACCAAAGAGACGCCCGCTTCCTTCGAGCCCGCCGTGGATTATGTGGTGATCAAGATTCCCCGCTGGCCGTTCGACAAGTTCGTCAAGGCCAACAAGACCCTCACCACGGCCATGAAATCCACAGGTGAGGTCATGGCCATTGGACGGAGCTATGAGGAGGCTCTCATGAAGGCCATTCGTTCCCTGGATATCGATAAAGATCTGGGGTACGCGGGAAAGTACACCATCTGGACGGATGAGGAGATAAAAAACCTCCTGGAAAATCCCACTGACGAGCGGCTCTTTGCCATCTACCAGGCCTTGAAGAGAGGCATGTCCTCGGAGGAGATCTCGAAGATTACAGGCATTGAGCCTTACTTCCTCTACCGGATGGAGAACATCATCGCCATGGAAGAAGAGATTAGAGCCGGGCTCGATGCCAAGGTTCTGAGGAAGGCCAAGCGCATCGGCTTTACTGATAAGCAGATAGCTGGCATCGTGGGCAAAAGCCGGGAAGAAATAACCGATATGCGTATCTCGCTTGGCATCATTCCTACTTACAAGATGGTGGATACCTGTGCCGCCGAGTTTGAGGCCAAGACCCCCTACTACTACTCCACCTATGACACAGAGTGCGAACTCTTGCCATCAGACAAAAAGAAGGTGCTGATTTTGGGCTCAGGCCCCATCAGGATCGGGCAAGGCATTGAGTTTGACTATTGCACAGTTCATGCTGTGATGGCATTGCGGGAACAGGGCATTGAGACCCATATCGTCAACAACAATCCGGAGACCGTTTCCACCGATTACGACACCTCGGACAAGCTCTTCTTTGAGCCGGTTACTTTAGAGGACGTCATGAACATCCTGGAAAAGGAGCAGCACTACGGTGTACTGGTGCAGTTCGGCGGCCAGACGGCCATAAACCTGGCCTTCCCCCTGGAAAAGGAGATCGCACGTCGCGGCTTGAAGACAAAGATTCTGGGCACCAGTCCGGACAGCATTGATCTGGCGGAGGATCGGGAGAGGTTCAATGCTCTCATGGACCAGTTGAACATACCTCAGCCTCGTGCCGGCATCGCCTTCACTCCCCTCGAAGCCAAGGCGGTTGCCACCAGGATCGGCTATCCCGTACTGGTGCGGCCCAGCTACGTTCTGGGAGGCAGGGCCATGGAGATCGTTTACGACGAGGCGGGCCTGGAGGTCTACATGCGCGAAGCGGTGCACGTCTCCCATGATCATCCCGTTCTTATCGATGATTTCCTGCAAAACGCTGTGGAGATCGATGTGGACGCGGTTTGCGACGGCACCGATGTTCTGATTGGCGCCATCATGGAGCACATCGAGGAGGCAGGCATTCATTCGGGTGACAGCGCCTGCATGATTCCTCCTCAGACCTTGCCTGGCGTGGTTTTAGAGGTGGTGAGGGACTACGTGCGCAAGATCGCGCTGGGGCTTAAAGTCGTGGGAATTGTGAACCTGCAGATGGCTTACAAAGACGGCACGGTTTATGTTCTGGAGGCCAACCCTCGGTCGAGTCGCACCATACCTTTCGTCTCCAAAGCCGTGGGCCTGCCCCTGGCCAAGATTGCCGCCAATGTCATGATTGGGAAATCCTTGCAAGAGCAGGGCACCCTTTTAGAGCCCAAGACGCCTTACGTCTCCGTCAAGGAGGTGCTCCTGCCCTTTGACAAGCTGCCAGGCGCAGACGTGCTGCTGGGGCCGGAGATGAGGTCTACGGGCGAGGTCATGGGCATAGACTACAAGCTGGGCCTGGCCTTCTTCAAGGCGGAGCTGTCTGCTGACAATCCGCTGCCCTTGGAGGGCATGGTCTTCATCTCCGTCAAGGATGAGGACAAGGCAGCCGTTGCTGTGGCCGCCAAGAAGCTGCATGAGGCGGGGCTTTCCATCATTGCCACAGATAGCACAGCCGAGTACCTGCGCCGCTCGGGCCTGCCTGTGGTGAGGGTGAATAAGATCTACAACGGCAGTCCCAATATCATGGACTACATCAAGATTGGCGAGGTGAAGCTGATCATCAATACGCCCACCACCAAAGAGTCGGTCAAGGACGGCGTCCAGATTAGGAGAAGCGCCGTGGACTACCACATTCCCTACATCACCACCATTCAAGCGGCCCAGGCGGCAGCTGATGCCATTCTCATGGCCAAGAAGGATCAGATTACCATCAAGGCGCTGGATGAGTATCACAAAGAGGTCTACTACAATTGAAATTTGGATAGGGCCGGGCACGATGCCGGCCCTATCCAAATTTCATTTTAGCTATTCCTAAGTCGGACCGAAGACTTTATCTGCGAGAAGGCGATAGGAAAGGTGCTCGCGGGCCCGTGGTCTAGCTGGTTATGACGTCGCCTTGACATGGCGGAGGTCATGCGTTCGAATCGCGTCGGGCCCACTTGAGCCCAAGTAGCTCAGTTGGGAGAGCGTCAGACTGAAGATCTGAATGTCCCCGGTTCGAGTCCGGGTTTGGGCATTTTATTATTAATTCATTGTTGCTTTCTGAAATTGGTTAGCCTCGAAATTGCCAGCCACCTCATTTTGTCTCTTGCCACAATTGGATCGCTTTTCGATCCCCCGTCCTCTCCATTCTTCGCACTCGCTTTTCCGTCCGCCAAGCACCTCCACTCTGGTTCATCTGGCAAAACCATTATCGTTATAAACTATGCATGTGACCGCAATAGAGGAACCGTTCCTGGTAGCAGGGAGGCTTTTGCGGATGATCAAGCATATCGTTATGTTCAAGCTCAAAGAATGGGCAGAGGGCAGGGATAAGGCGGCAAATATCAAGGCGCTCAAGGCTAAGCTGGAAGCCCTACCTGCCCAAATCGAGGAGATCAAGTTCTTCGAGGTGGGCATCAACTTCATCGAGGCGAGCGTGGCCTATGATCTGGCCCTCGTTTCAGAGTTCGAGAGCAAAGAAGATCTTTACCGCTATCAGAAGCATGCCGAGCACGTCTTGGTGGCAAACTTTGTCGGCAAAGTATGTGAGGGCCGGATCGTGGTGGATTATGTCCTCTGATCTGCCCTAGGTGATCTCATCCTTCAGCCCCTTTTGGAAGTGGCCGTGGGTTATGCCCCCCAGAGCCAGGGGCCGGATGGAATCCTTCAGGCTCTCCAGATCCTGGCGGAGAGTCTCGCCTCCCCTCTGTGTCAGATCTATGGCCTTTTTGTAAATCTCTGTCATCTCGCGGGCGTACTCTCCCGTCCGGCCCCGCGCGTCCACGGCCACTCCATCTAGATCGATGGCAAAGATTTCGGGCATCTGGTCGAGCAGGCAGGTCTCAGCAGAGTTAAAGATGTGCGTCCTATGATCATCATCCAGGCGCAGGGGAAAGATGCGTCTCATGTCCTGCAGCCCCCAGAATTCTTTTGCATGATATTCTGCTTTGCCGGGAAGGGGCATACAGTCTTCGGCTACCATTACCTCCAGATTGCCCTGCACCATCAGCTCCATCTGAGGGGCGTCCGGGAAAAGGCGCACAGCGGCTACGATATCGGCCAGTTGCCGGGCGGACAGCTCCGGCGAGAGGGTGATTTGCTCTAAGGGCGGAGCAAGTGCCTGCACCGTCAGGTGATTGCAGACATTGAGGCCGGAGGCTCCATATAGATGGACCTTGGGGCCGGCCTCTATAACAGCCTGCACGGCGCCCACGTTCTCCACCATAATCGCGTCCATATTTGCTCTGGCCAGCAGGGGATTGGCGAACTTGAAAAAATCGGCGTTGGTGATTTTGGGCCACTTCCAGATGAGCGGCACTTTTCCGCAGATGGCCTTTGCCTCTTCTATCAGCTTCTCGGTTTTTAGGGTCCGCTCTTTCTCCACCCATCCCAGGACGATCTCAAAGTAAACTCGCTGGCATCCTCCTTCTACCGCGCCCCTCACCGTCTCCAGGCTGTCGGCATAGACGGCCAGTGAGGGTATGCGGCCAACAGATGTGGTTGGGGCATTGGAGGTAGTACCAGTAGAGGCAGGAGATGCAAAGGCAGACAGGTTCAGCTCTTTCAATATATCTCGCCCCCTCTCGACCTTTTCCTTCGTGGGGCGTCTCTTTTCCAAAAGGGCCTCTTGCACCTTTTCCAGGAGATCGCGCCGAGCCTGGTTTAAGGCACCTAAGGGAGCGAAAAGATCCCCTGCGTAGTCCATGGCAATCTTTTGGACGACAAAGGGCGTTCCACCCGTTCGCAGCATCTGTGATTCGATCTGCTGCCGGGAAGTGGGCTTTTTTTGGGCCTTTTCCATTTTAAAGGCGGCTTTGACCAAAACGATGCTGCCGTCTTCCAGCCGGGCCTCTAACAGAGGCGTGCCCTCCTGCCAGGTGAGGGTTAAGTCCAGGGGGATCTCTATATTGTGGGAGGCGATGATCTCCTGCGCTTTTTTGGCCAGAGCGGTGCTGCCCGTCAGATAGACTTTGCTGCCTGGACGCACCCTCTCCGGCGTCATCAGCCGCAGCAGCCCATCCTTTTGCACCACGTTTTGCACCACCAGGCCCATCTCTTGACCCGGGGCCAGAAAGACCAGACCGTCGCCCTTCTCAGGGCAAAAGGGACCGGAGAGCCTTACTGCCGCTTCGCCTCTTTGCACATCAAAAGAGGTCACGCTGCCGATGAGAACGCCCCGGTTGTCCGACATCTCCCGGCCCATGACATCCCTGGCCCCCAGCAGGTGCCCTTCTGTGAAGTCGCGGTTGAAGGATAAGGCCAGGTCTCTTTCATCCTCAGAAGACGGCGACCACTTGCCTTTGGCAATGGCCTGCAGGGCTCTTTTGTAAATGCTGGTTACATTGGCCACGTACTCCGGAGACTTCATCCTCCCTTCAATCTTCAGTGACTCGATCGGCGAGCGGACGATCCTGTCCAGATGCCGGTAAACGCAAAGGTCACGGGTGGATATGAGAAATCGCTCTCTTTGCGGCTGGGCTGTCAGGCCGGTCGGGCGACCGTATCGATCTTTTTCTCCTCTGAGCAGCACGTAGGGCTTTCTGCAGGGCTGGGCGCACATGCCCCGGTTGCCGCTGCGCCCGCCGATGGCCGAGGAGAGAAGGCACTGCCCGGAGTAAGAGTAGCATAGAGCGCCGTGCACGAAAACCTCCAGGCCGATTGCCGGCGTGGCTGTATCCTTCTCATTCTCCAACTCTTGCCCCATCGTTTTTATCTCATCCAGCCCGATCTCTCTGGCCAGGACCGCTCTTCTAAATCCAGCGCGCTTCGCCCAGAGAGCCCCCTCTTTGTTATGAATGGTCATCTGGGTGGAAGCGTGCCTCTCCAGCTCTGGCACCATGCGGCCTGCCAGCAGGCCTAGCCCCAGATCCTGTAACAGCACGGCATCTACCCCCATCTCGAAAAGGCGGAGAAGGTACACAGCCACATCGTAGAGCTCATTTTCTCTGATGAGAGTGTTGACTGTCACATAGACTTTTACGTTCCGAAGGTGGGCGTAGTCTATAGCCATAGCTAAGTCGGGCTCATCAAAGTTTGCGGCGAATTTTCGTGCCCCAAATCTCTTGCCGCTCAGATAAACGGCATCTGCTCCCGCGGCGATGGCTGCATGCAGAGCTGTAGGCGAGCCGGCGGGGGCGAGCAGCTGTGGCAGTTTTTTCAAGGTTGATCGCCCATAATATCATCAATAGCTTTCACAACACTATGCCATTGCGGGCAGTAGTATACTTGATCGGAATAGTCTTCAATATCCGTACCATTTAAGCTCCAGGGGTGCAGGAAAAGAATTCCTCGTCGATTGGGATCGCTTCTGACAAATTCTACGATGTTCATATCCAGGTCATCGATCAGCACGTCGGAGGGTATATTATGCTTGGTGCCGGTCCGGGCATGATAGTATTGCGTGAGGCTGGGGAAGTGCCAGTTCAGCCATCTTCTGGTGGCCTCCTCGGCATTGGGCCGTCTGGCCGTTACCACAAGAAGATCATGCCTGCAAAGCTGCTTTATGGCCTTTTGAGAGCCCTCGATCAACGGCACACTCATAACGTATTCGGGGTCGGCCAACAACCTGCCTATTTCCGTCCATATCTCAATTCCTGCAAAGCTCCAGTGGGCACGATTGATATCGCTCTTGCAATACTTCTGTCCATAATCTTTTTCAATTTCCTTCAAAACAGCACTGACCTGGTCTGCCAGAACCCCGTCAATGTCTACCGCGATTTTCAAACCATGCCTCCCATACAAATTATTCTACAAACATTGTATGATAAATCTTTTCTGATTCAAGAAATGAGTGGGTTATTTATT
>JAABPZ010000300.1 GCA_011391755.1 Methanothrix sp.
AATGGCAAGGGAATAAGCAGCAATCCGAAGATACGGTAGTCAGGGGCTCGAAAGATAAATTCGCAGATTTAATTAAAAATTCTTATAGGGTACTGCTGACAAGGGGCCTGAAGGGCTGCTATGTGTATTTCATGGACAAGGATACAGAACGGTTCGTGAAAAGCAGGATGGAGAATTAGGCGCAGGGTTGCGTTATCTGATAAGGGAAGAAAGCTGCATTCCAGGGCTACGACCCCCTCACGGCAAGTCCCAGGATCTCTGCCGGAGATGTTTCGCGCCTTGCGGATCGCGACACCATGAAGGCCGGCTTCAAGAGGATCGAGCCGGGGATGGATATCGGGGTGGATCTGGGCGAGGAGTGGGGGATGGCGGAGAGGGTGGGGGGAGATGAGGGAGAGAACAGCGGAAATTTGGGCTAAAAGGTAATGCCAACTATCGGTTACTGCTACAATGGCAGGCTTGCAATAGCCAGAGAAATCCATTGGGGTCCAAGAGTCGTATCATTCGGATCAAACGAAGGATTAAATCTTTTGCTTTCCAGTATTTAATCGGTGAGGGGAATGGTTGAGGAGAGCGGGTCTGGAAGGAGGCAGAAGTTAAGAGACAGCTTCGTAGCGGGTGAGCCTGGTGCATTTACCGATGAGGCACTATTAGAGCTTCTTCTCAATTATGCCATCCTTAGAGGAGACCTGCAGCCGATATCCCATAAACTTCTCCAGGAGTTTGGAGATCTTGACCGCGTTCTGGCATCGGATTTTGACGCCTTATGCAAATTCAAAGGGATAAAGTCTTACACGGCTACTCTGCTTAAGCTCGCGGACCATCTTCGAGGCTCTCAACAATTTGAGGCATCCTCAGCAAAAGTAATTTCGAAGACAGCGCAGCAGAAGCTTGTCGAATATGGGCCTGCTGAGGATCTGAAGACGGAGTCGATCCAGCCAAAGGGAAGATCATCTCCTAAAAAGAAGCTCGTTAGACCAAGAAGTGAACTCTTCACCAACTCCGTTTTGAAAGAGGCAATTGAGATCCTGCCCAAGCTGCCGGATACTGAGGATCTTGAGGATATCAGACAATTTCTGAAGGAAAATCTACCTTTTAGTGCTGAAGCTACTCGAAATAGGTATGTCACTTACATAGCGAACAGGATCTTCCTTGATGGTCGTGCAGATAAAGCAATGCGGTCTTTTGCCAAAATCTACGCTGGCCGCCAGGAACTCCGGGATGCTTGCTTTTATCGATTTTCCAAGGCAGAGTCTCTAATGATCAGCGTGAATGATGATCTCCTGATTCCCGCTATAGGATACGGTCTTCTCGACAGAAGTCGGCTCAGAGGATACCTTGCAGAGCGTTATCCTGAATCTAAAGTAACGGATAAATGTGCAATGGCTATTGTAAATGCACTTGATGCGGCAGGAATCGTTCGATCCGATCGGCAGAAGCTCCGTTTTGGATATCGTGAGCCATCCATCCCAGCACTTGCTTTCGTAATTCACAGCGAGTTTCCTGAACCTGGAATGTATGAGATCTCAAAAATAGAACAAAATCCGGCGATCAGGGCCATGCTCTGGAATCCGGATCGAGTACTTGATGGGCTATATGAGCTGAGAAATGCTGGTCTCATCTCCAAGATTTCAGAAATCGACAATTTCCGCCAGTTCACGACCAGGTATACATTAGAGGAGCTAGTAGATATCCTGGGGACCCTGGGTCTAGAGCGAAGGTAGCATAAGGGACTTAGGAAGTCAAGGAGATGAGTGCATGGGAATGAGGGACCCATGGCTAAATCTCCAGCGAGAGGGATATCGGGTGAAGGACGCAGAGATCATTGATTCCATAATGGGTAAGCTTTCCGTGCCGGTAGGCAGGCACCTCTATGGGGTGCTAGGCTCATATCGAGCGTTAGAGCGCTTTTCCAGCAAGCTGCATGAGGCAAAAACCCTGGATGGGAACCCCTTCCCGAAACCTCTTTCGGTCAATCGCGGAATCCTGGATACCATACCTGATGAAGAGTTCAAGAAGCTGGTCCAACACGAAGCAAAACGACCGGAACCAACTGCAGATCACGTCAAACAGGCCTTCGAGTTTTTTCTTCGCTCCATTCTCCAGAAGGATGGCCTTGTGATTCTCAAGAGCCTGGAGATGCTTTTTGCCTACAACGTGGATCTCAATGCGCTCCGAACTATGGCGGCGGATGATTTTAGGATAATACTTCTTTTGCCGGGCCGCCGGGATAGCGGCAAGATTTTCATGTTTCCGGGATCAGGTCCAATAACTTATAATCTGCCCACGAACCTGATTGCGGAAGATCACCTCTGGGAGCTAAGGGACTGAAAAATATGACCGCATGGACTGATGAGCGAAAGAAGCCCGCACAGCATAGGCGTGAGATACCCAAGATGCCCGAGGGCTACTACTCCGGTGATAAGCCCAACCCGAACCTGCGAGCCTTCGTGGAGGCGCACCTATCGGAACGGCCTTACGATCCCGAGACAGACAACCTAGATTCCCGTTGACCCATAACGAGCCCAGTAATGTTTAATTTTATATCCCTTGAAATTTTAAAAGG
>JAABPZ010000301.1 GCA_011391755.1 Methanothrix sp.
AAAGCAATCAAATCCGGCTCCCGATCCCAGGTCCAGGACGATCTCGCCCTCTTTCAAGGAGGCAAAGGCAATCGGATTTCCGCAGCCAAGCCCCAGGTTCGATCCCTCGGGCACGGCCTCGATCTGCTCATCGGTGTAACCGACCTTCTTGCTGATCTGCTGGGGCTTAACCGATGCACAGCAGCCTGAGGAACAGCAAGATGTTGCGTTCTTTGCCACACGCGAGTAGCTCTCTTTTACCGCATTCTTCAGCTCTTGATCATTCATCTTTTCCACCACTCTATTCCTTAAAAGCCTCGTTTATTACCGGACCCAGCCGGGACTTGACCATGCCTTCCAGCTCTTCCACCTTGATCAAAGATAGGCAGCAGACCTTGCCGTCTTTCTCCAGGCTAAGCAAAGCCAGCTTGTCTCCCGGCTTTATCTTTGCTCTCTCCCGGATCTCTTTGGGAAGCACCATCTGTCCTCTCTCGTCTATGGTTACAATCGACTCCACTGTGCAACTGCTTATCTCACGGGAAGGGCAGCAGGATTCATTCTCATCTTTTGTGGTCACTTTTGCGCCTCAGTCCATTATAGCAATTATGTTGTATTCTGATAATATAAGCTTTTCTGAAATATCAGAAAAATCAGATAGAACAATATTAGCATGATGGAAAAAGTGTAGATGGCAAAAGCCATTTCGAGAAGGCTCTACCATTGCGGTTTTACTTCTTCTGAAATCCACATTTGGAGCATGTGCGAGAAGTATATCTCGGGTCTGTGGCAACTACCTTCTTTCAGATAGCGATCGCCTTGTATTAGTCTGCTAACTGGAAGTCATATCGTAGTCTTCCAAAAACGGTCTTAAGCTTACAGTATCCTGATTCTAAGAATACCTTCATGGTCCTAACGTCGAATCGGACAGCCCCGAAAGGATGCTTGAAAGGCTTGCTGTTTGGAGAAGAGCTGAAGGCAATGTAGAATACTTTTCTCGGAGATCTTTATATGTAGCCTTGTTAAGTCTGGTTTTTTTGTAATCATGTGCCACAAAACCGTAGTCTATGACATCCTGACAAGCCGCGTTCCAAAGCCTGGTTGTCTGGATGAGTTCATTAGACTTATCTAGCTTTATCTTGATAGTGCGGTACATGTTATTAGATACTAAAAAAATTTGTTAAATTTATAGTTTTTGGTGGTTATACAAGGGGTACGATTCATCCGCACCCTGAAGGATGCGCTCTTCTCTACCCCTTGACCCCACGAGATAAATGCGGCCGGCACTTACATGCTCAAATGCCGGCCCACTACTACGATTACTTTACAGCCTCTGCATACTGCCTGGAAAACTCCTCACATTGGCCGATGATGCGCCCGGTGGCCTCCCTCAAAACAACTATGGGGTCTACACCAGACGTCGTGAGCCGGAAGACGGGGTTGTCCATGATGGGAAATTTGGTGTCGTAGGTGGCCATCAGCACCCTTTCATCAGCCAATAGTTCAGTTCGCAGCAAGTTCAAGATAGTATGACCTTCTCCTACAAACTCGATAATGGCCTGATTCTCCGTCTTCTTGATAATCTTCAAATTCATCAAACCACTCCCAGACCGTAGGCTGAGCTCATCTTGCGCGTCTCAGTATTGGCGCAATTGGGGCAGACCAATTTGCTCTCTTTCTTGACCAGGCCCGCAAGACAACGAGTGCAGTAGGCCTTGATAACGCCCAGATCCTCGTCGCCCGTAGTAAGCCTCATCTGTCTCTCGTCGATAATCTTGGCCTTAAGAATATCGCGGATCGAGAAGAGGTGACGCAGGTCTTTGACATAGGAGTTTCTCACATTGGATATGTGAATGGTCGCCTCCTCATCTGAGATGGGTCTGTCCTCATGCCCCTTCTTGAAGGCCAGCGAGACTATGACCAGGCTGTCCTTGAGATCAATTACCTCTCCCACCACGATATCGCCCTGAAAGAGCTTTACAGGAGCATTGGTCTTGGGTATGACACTCGCAGATCTGGCTCTCGAATCGATCTTGACCAGGCCAGCCGTAGATGCAAAAATCGTTCCTGCCCGAGCGTAGGTGCAGTCTCCGGGAACAAACTCCTCGGTCGATCCCACCATATCTCCAGGAAGTACAAAGCTACCGTCCATCATAATTCCTCTATGATTCCTCTATATAAATCCAGTATCATCACTAGCACCTAGAATTGATAGTGCTACTAGTATCTAAAGTCTGGCATCCTAGCATGTTATTCTATATAGCTCAACCTCAATGACCTTGACATCTTGGCTATGAAACTCAAAGCATCTCTTCAAGGGAAAGGGAATGCGATAGATCTCCTGCACCGTGCAGGGTTTCATAAAGCTTCTCATGAATGCTTCGCTTCCCTGATTATGCAGAGAGTAGATGTTCTTAGCGATTTTTTGGGCAATGCAGAGAAAAGCGCGGTCTCCAGCACTCGCCTTCTGGGCTCCAAAGGGCGGATTCATGACCACGGTATCGATGCCCTTGAGAGCAATCGTTCTCACATCGGCGCGGATGAAGTCCACATCCACGTTTAACTTTTCCGCATT
>JAABPZ010000302.1 GCA_011391755.1 Methanothrix sp.
GGACCTATGCCCCAACCGCGGCCAACAAGCAACCCTGGCGCTTTGTGGTGATAAAGAACAGGGAACTGATAAAGAAGCTATCTAACAAAGCCAAAGAGCTATGGATGGAGCAAGCGGACAAAGCCACCAATCCGGAATTAAAGGGGCTGGCCAAAATGGTATCCCGTCCAGGCTTCGATATCTTCTTTGAGTCTCCACTTCTGATAATGATATTTTCTCATCCTGACGCATTCTCACCTGAGATAGACTGCGCTCTCGCAGCAGAGAACATGATGCTGGCAGCCCGTTCACTGGGAATTGGAAGCTGCTGGATAGGTCTGGCCGCTCCATTGGGCCAGGTGCAGTCAATCATGGACGATCTAAGCGTTCCGCCTGCCTTCAAGCTCGTGGGCAGTCTTATATTCGGCTATCCGGTCAAATTGGATCAAAAGGCCCCCAAGAGAGAGGAAAATGTGGTCTTGAAGTGGATAGATTAATGACGGAAAAGACTGCCCAGGAGAAGCCTAAATTGAGGAAAGACAAATTGCAAAAAGATGAATCGAAAGATAATTCAATTAAGGTCGATCTAGTTAGATCCTGGCAAGAGGAAGAGATCGTGGATCTCTATCGGGCCGCAGGCTGGTGGAAGGAGGAGATGGATGCAAGCAGAATCAACGATTTGATCAGGGGAAGCTTTCTATTCGCCGTGGCGATTGATATTTCTACCGGCAGGGCCGTGGGTATGGGCCGTGTGATATCTGATGGGATTGCAGATGCGTATATTCAGGATCTGGTGGTGCAGGGTGACAAGAGGAGCTGGGGTGTGGGGAAAATGATTCTCAACAGGCTTTTAGAGGAGTGCAGACTATGCAAGATCACCTGGATAGGCCTGATAGCGAAGCCTGGCAAAGAGGAGTTTTATAGATCGCAGGGATTTGCACCCATGCCCGGACATGTGCCCATGCTCTTTCATGAAGATGCAAAGGAGGTAAGAGTATGCTGAGCGCCGCAAACTTCAAGCCCGTCACACTCTCGGATCGGGATTTCTTTCGCCGGCATTACCTGAACTATCCGCAGTATCATAGCGATAATACCTTCACCAACATGGTCTGCTGGAATGATTATGCCCATTACAGGTACGCCTACGTGGAAGGCTGCATAGTCCTTTGCAGCACCATTGCAGGAATGACGCGCTACCGTCCTCCCATCGGCCCTAGAAATTCCGAGCTTCTTACCGACGTCCTGAGGCTTGCCGCCCAGAGCGAGGAAGAGCATCCATTCGTAATCCTGGACCCGGAGACAAAAGAGTGGATGAATGGGCTCTATCCCGATCTGCCATTTCATGCCGAGAGAAAGTACTTTGATTATGTCTATCTGGCCTCGGATCTGGCGGAATTGCCGGGCAAGAAATATCTAACCATCCGGCATCAACTTAACAAATTTCAGAAGACCTGCATGCCCCAGATCGAGATGATCTCTGAAGAAAATCTCGGCGAGATCAAGGATTTTCTGGATCTGTGGTGCGACTGGAAGGACTGCGACTCCGATCCGGTGCTTGCTAGCGAGAAGGAGGCAGTGTCCTTTGCCTTATCTCACTATGAAGAGCTGCAGCTCTTTGGCATTGCCATCCGGGCCAATGGCAAGATAGGGGCCATGTCCCTCTTTGAAGGGCTAAACAGAGATACGGCACTGGTGCATTTCGAGAAGGGCCTTTCCGATTGCAAAGGAATCTACCGGGCCGTCAATGCCGAGACCGCCAGGATCCTTTGCAAAGATTATATCTACATCAACCGGGAGAGCGACATGGGCGTGGAGGGCATCCGGGAGGCGAAGACGCGATACCATCCCCATCACATGGTAGCGGTGCATATGCTCAAAAAGGATGAGCTGGAGAAGTTGCTGTGAAGCTTGTTAGTCCAGAAGCTCGTATACTGCTCTGGCCGGAACATTTAGGATTCGCGTGGTTATTTCTACGAATAGATCTTCCTGCTGCTTTCTATCCATGCCGAATTTGTCATCCAGGGCCAGTCTCTCCATCTCTAGAGCAATAAGCCTTGTCTGAATCTGAGCAATTTTATGGCGAATTCCAAGCTCTGCAATAACATTCATGAAATAACCGATACTGAGTGGCTTTTCCGATGACAAATTCTTGACCAGGCCGCACTCGATACAGTAAGGGTGGGGTTTTAGTCCTCGTTCTCTGCCTTCAAAGTAGTAAGTCAGCCAGATCTTCTCTCTGCTGCCGGATATCTTGTGCTCACAACCTGACATCTTATAAATCCCTCATCTCTAATTAGGATCTAGAATTCGAAGCATTAAAACTTTTGGATGATGGAAATGAGCAGGGCATAGTTCCGAGAATATGTATCTCCTGCCAATAGCTCTTTTTCGTAAAAGATATGCTCAGTATTATGCTCAGTATGCATAATGTTCCTCTAAATTGCGCGAAATAGAGCGAAAGATGAAGATGAATAATGATAATAATAGGGTTCCTCGCTATTCTAAGTGGACATGGGGCAAAGTTTAACAATATCCTTTCTTAAATTATTATCTATGACTCAATC
>JAABPZ010000303.1 GCA_011391755.1 Methanothrix sp.
CTCATCTTTGAAAGAGGCAAGCCGCCCCGGGCAGAAGAGCTGCCGGGCGACAGGGAGGTGTTGGATGTGCAGACGACAGGCTGCATCACTTACCGCCTGGAGAAGGTCTCCTGTGGCAAGAATTGCAAAGGCTGTCCGCACGGTCCCTACTGGTACGGCTACTGGCGGGAGAACGGCAAAACACGCTCCAAATACATCGGCAAGAATCTGTTGCCCACAAAAGCCAAAAAAGGTGAAGTAGTATGATAAGTAATATTAATAAGATAACGGGATTGGTTTTGTTGCTGGCTGTGGCCGCCTTCTCAGGCTGCATCTCGCCGGATGAGTCCTCTTCTGCCGCTCTTTTTGGAAATGCTTCCGGCAATGCTTCCGGCATGATCAAGGTGGCCACGACCATTCCTCCTCTGGGCGACTTTGTGAAGGCGGTGGGCGGCGAGAAGGTCGAGGTTACGGTGCTAGTCCCGCCGGGAGCCGAGCCCCATACCTTCGAGCCCACGCCTTCTCTGATGATGGATGTGGCCAAAGCCAATCTCTATGTCATGAACGGGGCGGGTCTCGAGTTCTGGATGGACAAGCTGCTAGAGGCAAATAAGAGAATGGTAGTAGTAGACTCCTCTCAGGGCGTAGCCCTCCTGCAAGAGAACGCAGGTGAGATAGATCCGCACATCTGGCTCTCCTTACGAAATGCTGCCGTTCAAGTGGACAACATCTGCAACGGCTTGATCGAGGTCGATTCGCAAAACAAAGATTATTACATCAAAAACCGGGACGATTATTTAAGCAAGCTTAAAGCTCTGGACGTAGAACTGAACCAGACCTTTGCCGACAAAAAGAGCAAGATCTTCATAGTGCATCATCCTGCCTGGCCCTACTTTGCTCGAGACTACGACCTATCCCAGGTGCCGCTCATGGAGAACGAAAAGGAGCCCGGACCCAAGTACCTGGGCGAGGTGATCGAAGTGGCCCGAAAGAATAATATCACTACTATTTTTGTAGAACCGGAGTTCAACCCCAAATCTGCGGAAGTGATCGCCCGGGAGATGAACGCTCGCATCGTGGCCCTCGATCCGCTGGCGGGAAATTATCTGGATAATATGAGAAACGCGAGCATGGAGATAGCCCAGAGCCTAAAATGACAGACAAGATTGTTACAGACAGCATTGTGTCCATCCGCGACCTTTGGCTCTACAGGGGAGAGCACGCCGTCCTGGAGAACATAAGCTTGGAGCTTGCGGCGGGCGACTTCCTGGGACTCATCGGCCCCAACGGCGGCGGCAAATCCACTCTGCTTAAGGTGATGCTGGGACTGATCAAGCCTGATCGGGGCAGCATTGCCATCTTCGGGCTGCCGCCCGCGGCGGTGCGAAGCCGCATAGGCTACATGCCCCAGAAGACAGTCTTCGACCAGAGCTTTCCGGTTAATGTGCTGGATGTGGTGCTCATGGGAAGATATAGCCGCACCGGGCTCATGCACCGCTACGGCCCCCATGATCGCAAAGCCGCGCAGTATGCACTTGCGGCGGTGGGAATGGAAGACAGGGCTATGCGCGAGATTGGCGAACTCTCGGGGGGAGAGCAGCAGAGGGTCTTTGTGGCTCGCTCATTAGTCTCCGATCCAAAGCTGCTCCTCCTGGATGAGCCCACGGCAGGCGTTGATTCCGCCCAGCAGACGGATTTCTACGATCTGCTCTGCCACCTGAATCGTGATCAGGGTATTGCCATTGTGCTGGTCTCCCATGATGTTACAGCCATCTCCAAATACGTGAGCAAGATTGCCTGCTTAAACCAGCGGCTTTATTATCACGACTCCAAGGAACTCTCCAATGAGGACATCGAGAAGGCCTATGGCTGCCCGGTGGAGATGATAGCGCACGGTACACCCCATCGGGTCTTGAGGGAACATGATTGATTTGGATTTTCTCCAGTACGACTTCATGAGAAATGCCCTGGCCGCGGGCCTGGCCGCCTCGGTGCTTTGCGGCGTAATTGGGATATATGTAATTTTAAATAAAATAGTATTCATCAGCGACGGCATCGCTCACGCCGCCTTTGGCGGCATTGGTCTTGGTTACTTCCTGGGCTCCGATCCGCTGGCCTTCGGAATAGGATCGGCCGTAATAACTGCTCTCGGCATAGGCATGGTCAGCTCCCGGGCACGCATATCCGAGGATACGGCCATTGGCGTCTTCATGGCCACCGGCATGGCTTTGGGAATAATGCTCCTCACTCTTTCCCAGGGCTATGCTAAAGACCTTTTCGGCTACCTTTTCGGAAATATTTTGGCGGTGACGAGGAACGATGTGCTGCTTATTTCGGCACTCACATTGATCATCCTGGCTCTGGTCTTTCTGCTCTACAAAGAATTTCTTCTCCTGAGCTTCGATCCCGTCTATGCACAGGCCATTGGCCTGCCCGTGCAAAGCCTTCGCCTATTGCTCCTGGTCATGGTGGCCTTTAGCGTGGTCATTCTCATCAAGATCGTGGGGATAATCATGGTCATAGCGCTTCTGACCATTCCCGGCGCCATAAGCAGGCG
>JAABPZ010000304.1 GCA_011391755.1 Methanothrix sp.
AATTGGGTGTGGGCTTTGCCTTCGTAGGCAGCCAGTTTCATCTGGAGGTTGGTGGCGAAGACTTCTACATCGATATGCTTTTCTTTCACCTGCGCCTGCGCTGTTACATTGTCGTTGAGTTGAAGATCAGCGATTTTCAGCCGGAGTTTGCCGGAAAGATGAACTTCTACCTTTCTGCGGTGGATGACCTGTTAAGGCATTCAAACGACGGACCATCCATAGGACTGATTCTCTGCCGGACTCGGAACAGAATCATCGTGGAATACGCCTTGCGAGATACTCAAAAGCCAATGGGGGTGGCCACCTACCAGATCACGGCCTCGCTGCCGGAGCACTTCAAAGGGTGCCTGCCGACGGTGGAGGAGCTGGAGGTCGAACTGAAAGACGTAGCTGGCAAAGAAAATGTCAATCCTTAAAATTGCCTTGTTCCTTTCGTCCTGAGGAAAATTACCCTTACCGGAGGCAAGCATATCTTGCCCTCAGGCCCGACCGAC
>JAABPZ010000305.1 GCA_011391755.1 Methanothrix sp.
TGCGTCCCCGAGCGCTTGCCTGGCAACCGGGCCCGCCTGGCGGACGACGGCTGTGGCCCAGGATGGCCTTTGCCGAGAAACGGCTCCACCGACGCGGCCCGAGGGCTCAGGCAAAAATTATCCTTTCTCATCTCTAAAATTCCATTCTGCAGAACATGACCTTTAGCCGATATATTCTTAGTTTAGGTGTACCATGGTTAACTCATGAGTGCTTCAGATAAAACAATTTCATCTCCTGCAACGGTGTCGATTGGAGCGAAAATCACTCCCGCACAATCCATGCAAATCAGGGAGCTGATTGAAGCTGGGGCTTTTATTAATGAGTCGGACTTCGTAAGAGATGCCATCCGCCACAGGCTGACGGAAATAAAGGTAGTCAAGTGCCGGGATATCGACTACGATACCGCCCGGAAGGAGATTACAGGCTACTTCAAGCGTCATGGAGAGGCATTTCCGGATGAAGCTGCTGAAGACCTGGAGCTCGACTTCGATCTGGTGATGAGAATCACGGAGGAGCTAAGAAAGGATGGCACATTGGAGGAAGCCTGATGGACTATTACGAAATCGGAGACACCATTCACGGGTCTAAGATCTACGTGGAAGCTAGAAAGATAGAAGGCTACAGGTTAATCGTAAAAACTGGAAGACATAAGGCTCAAAGCGTTACGCTCATCGAAAATGCCAAGGCTGTTATTGTTAAAAAATTAAAGTATGCTAATAAAAAATCAACCGAGCGCACCAGTTCCATTTGACCCCAGACCTGACCGGCCTCCTGCCCGCCCTGACGACCACGCTGCAACCCCGCACGGCCCAGCCCATGTGCGGCAGCCACGAGCGGCAGCCGAGAGCCGAGCGGCGCAAAGCGCGACCCCGCGGCTGCCCGGCGTTGATGTCGAAAGTCGTCGGATGGCAAAGGTGGAGACAAAAAGAGATTTCTTCTTCGATCTTTGGTTTATGATTGTTTAATCATTTCTATCAGGTCATCCTCTGAAATTCCATAGCCCAGTCGAACGAGCACTTTGAGGACCTTCTCGCCGCTAACAACCGGACGCTTTTGCAAGAGGCTGCACCTCAAATTCTGAAATTGATAAGATCTTCAACTCTTCACCAGATTCAAGAATATCTTCAAAATGCAGACTAGTTGCCTCTTTTATATTTCCAGTTAGCTCATCAAGGGTTTTTCCTTGTGTGAATATACCGACACTTATTCCACGATCGCACCAGTTCTCTCCATCAAAGTAAACCTCAAACTTCACCAGCAACAAAACCACCGCTTTCTTCTAAAATGATTATTGCTACTGCTTAATATTTGTATGCTCCGGGGACGAATTTGATGACCTGTAGAATTCCGGTAAGCTCGACTACAGCTCTTCCTGGCCCTCAGGCTTGCCAGGCCTCCTGCCCACTTGCACGAGCGCTTGCCAGGATAGCCAGTCCGCCCTGACGACATCGCCGCCAGGCCCGGACGGCCCGGTCCACAGGTGGCAGCCACAAACGGCAGCCGGGACCCGAGCGCCTCAGAGCGCGGCCTTGCGGCTGCCGGCTGCCCGCAAGGATGACAAAGCTGGTGGACTGCCAGTAGTTGCCCTTTAAGCGTCTTTGTGTCTCTGCGCCTCTGCGGTTATATTCGTAATTGTTCGGCTATAATTATCCTCAAATAGTAACCGCAAATCACTACAACTTCCAAAAACCCAGAACATTTGAAATTTTCTCCTGATTGTGTCCAGCGTCACCTGGCTCTCAGGCTCGACCGGGCTCCTGCCCGCACTAACGACATCGATGCCAGGCCTGGCCCACGATCGGCGTCAACGAGGAGCAGCCGGGTCCCGAATGGCGCAAAGCGCGGCCCTGCGGCTGCCCGGCGTTGCTTCCGGTAACCTGCAAGAATTGCAGAGCAGTAGAACGCATCGAATCTTTGCGCGTCCTTTGTGCCTTCGTGCCTTTGTGGTTTGGTCCGTAGTTGCTGGATATAATTATCATCTAATAGTAATAGCGAACCGAAGGCATGCGCCATTCGGCCCCTAGGCCCGA
>JAABPZ010000306.1 GCA_011391755.1 Methanothrix sp.
CCTCCTCGACATCGACGGCAGCCTGATTTATGCAGAAAGCCATGTGGGACGTCCCGAGTATGCCCTGAGAGCGCCCGGTGATTGGGAGGGCGGAATAGGCAAGATCCGGTCGCTTCTGCCATCCCTTGCAAATTTTTGCTATTTTAAGATTCTGGCTGATTTGAATCCTGAAAGCAAGTCTTTTGTTCCCTGCAGGGGACCGGTTTCTGGATCGCTTCCGGCACATATATCGAGACCAATACTTTATCCTGGATCTGCCCGTCTCATCTATGAGCTGGCGAAGAGGAAAGGAACAAATCTGCAGGCCGATGTTTGGGACAACGATTCCCTTGTAGCCGGCTCTTGGGAGAGCTTCACTCTGAGGGCAGCTGCCAAATCGGCAGGAGCATTTCTGCCTTCTAAAATCGTCTTTCATCAGGGAGACGGATTTCTGGGAGTGTTGTCTCGTCTTCACAGATCTCCGCCTGGCCTCCTTTTCATCGATCCTCATTACATTGATCCCCAAGATTTCCGGCTTGCAGAGAAGCTGCTGCAAAGAGCCAGAGAACGAGGATGGATTGTGCTCTGCTGGTACATGATGGACATGAAGAACACGCTAGAAGAATTACCATCTTTCGAGCTGCGATTTGCCGAGGTAGGGCTGGAGGGGGGAAGATGGAAAGGAGCGAATGTGGCTTTTGCCGGAGGAGAATGCGAGCGGTTTGACCATCTCATTAGCCACATGCAACGGCAAATACAAAATTTCATCAGAATACTTATATTGGAATAATCCAGAAAGATATCTTATGGAGCAAGAGCTGCTAAAAGATGTAGTGGTCATATTCGTACTGTCTGTAGCAGTTCTCTTCCTATTCCACAGGATTCGGGCACCTACAATTGTGGGCTTTCTGCTTACCGGGATTTTGGCTGGACCGCAAGGTTTCGGCCTGATAAGTGCCTCGGAACAGGTAGCCGTCTTAGCTGAGATTGGCGTGGTCCTTCTCCTCTTCACAGTTGGAATGGAGGTTTCTCTCAAGGATCTCATGAAGATCAAGAAATATGTTCTTGTGGGTGGATCGCTCCAGGTAATTCTGACTATTTTAGTAGTTTTTTCCATTCTTCTAAGGATGCAGGTGCCCATTGGAGAGGCACTGATGCTAGGCTTTCTCATATCTTTGAGCAGCACGGCCATCGTTCTTCGCATCATTCAGAAAAAAGAGCAATTCGATAGCGTCTATGGCCGGACGACCCTGAGCATACTGATCTTTCAAGATATTGCCGTCGTTCCCATGATGCTAATTGTGCCGCTGCTTCCTGGGGCGATGCAGACAACGCTGCAATCGCCCTGGCTGATTTTGGCCAAAGTCCTGGGCCTGATCGCTCTGGTAATTCTGAGCGCCAAGTGGATTGTGCCCCAAATTCTCTATCACATCGCCAAGACGGGGGACCGAGAGCTGTTTCTTCTCAGCATCGTTGCCATCTGTCTTAGCGTAGCCTGGATAAGCTCGCTGGCCGGGCTATCATTGGGCCTCGGCGCTTTTTTTGCCGGGCTTATAATATCCGAGTCGCCCTACAGTCACCAGGCCTTTGGCAATGTGATGCCCCTTCGTGACGCTTTTACCAGCTTCTTCTTCATCTCCATAGGCATGCTCCTCGACCTGAATTATCTCCTGCAAAATCCGGTTTACATAATCCTGGCAGCATTGGCAGTTATGGCTCTAAAAGCCTTAATCGCCGGCTTTGCGGTTTCCATTTTAGGCCTTCCGCTGCGCATAAGCGTTCTTGTGGGACTGGCTTTATGTCAGATAGGTGAATTCTCTTTCATCCTGTCCAAAACAGGTTTTGATAGCGGCATCATCTCAGTGGAAGTCTACCAGCTTTTCCTCGATGTTGCCGTGCTGACCATGGGTGCCACATCCATCCTCATGGCCGTTTCACCAAAGGTGGCAGACGGCTTTTTAAGGCTTCCCATCCCGGATAGATTGAGAAATAGAACACTGCCCATGGCGGTAGCAAGAGATCCTCAATGGATAGATCACCTGGTCATCATCGGCTACGGTGTAAATGGCAGGAACGTGGCCATGTCTGCCCGGTCGGAAGGCATACCATTTGTCATAGTTGAAATGGATCCCGAGATAGTGATGCGGGAAGAGAAAAAAGGGGAGCCGATCCGTTTCGGCGATGCCTCCCAGGAAACTGTACTGCAATATGTCGGCATTAAAAGCGCAAGAGTGGCGGCAATAGCCATATCAGACCCTGCAGCTACTCGCAGGATAACGGAACTGGCGAGAAGGATGAATCCCGGCCTGTTTATCATAGTAAGAACGCGCTACCTGCAAGAGATGAATCCACTAAAGGAACTGGGAGCAGACGAGGTCATACCTGAGGAATACGAGACCTCCATGGAGATCTTCGCCCGGGTGCTGGAGCGTTATGATGTGCCCAGAGAAAAGATCGAGCAGTTCATTGATCACATCAGGTTGGAGGGCTATGAGATGTTTCGGAGCCCTTCCCAGGAACCGTACTGCAATGCTAATTTAAGCA
>JAABPZ010000307.1 GCA_011391755.1 Methanothrix sp.
CCGGAGGAGTGGCAAGAGCGGTTGGGCAAGTTACTGGCTCACTTTGCAGAGAACAGATCTACGGACTGGTCCGGCAGGAGCAAGCTAATCGATATCTATCTTAAAGAGAAGATGTACGATCAGGCGCTGACAGAGGTACTGGCCAAGAGAAGCCTCTCCACCTTAAGATCGTATCAAAATGATCTGGCCTTTCGCTACCCTGAGCAGTACTTCAACATCTACCAGGAGTTGATAATCCCATTTGCTGAGAAGGGCACGGGAAGGAAACACTACCAAGAAGTCGTATCCTATCTGAAACAAATGAAAAGCATGGAGGGCTACCAAGGGGCAGTTTCAGAGATTGTGGGGCAGCTCAGGGTAGAGCACAGGAGAAAGCCTGCATTCATAGACGAGATGAAGGAGTTGTCAACTACCACGCCCTAAAGGACGTGGCTTGCGGTTCCGCAAAAAGTCGGGCTGCGATTGGTCGGTTGACATCAGACCCAAACGGGTACTCCTGCATGGAGTGTCTAAGCGTCCATAAATCACAATCAATAGGTGTATTTATGGGCACAAATACTTTTCCGGGGGTGCCCAATTCATCCCCACCTTAAAGGATGGGGACTCCTTGGGCAACGAGTTGAAAGCAACCTCATGCTAAAGTCCAAATACGAAAAGAGAGAATAATTAATATCACACAATTGTCGATAAAGCATTCCATAGCGTTTCAGAATCGTCTGTTTGCCAGAACCGAATTTGTGACCACCCCAGCCAAAAGAGAAAATGGGCAGGAGGGTTTGCAGGTTATACGTACATCTCTTCTAATCGAGCCGCTTCTAGATCCATGCACCCACCGGCCCGAATCCAGGCAGATCATACGCCTCCTTCACCAGCGTCGGCGCTACGGTGGCGTAGATCTTTGTCGTGGACCGCCTCTTTGTACCCCATCCAGCTTCTGAATCATGGGCATCGACACGCCTGCCATGAGCGCATTCACCACATGACTGTGCCGGAGGATATGGGGCGTACACTTCCTCCGGAAGAGCTTCTGCCGGCGCATAGCCTCCTGGATCCCGAACCCTCTTCTGCCAGGAGGTCTATGATTCGGAGCACCGTCTTGGTACTCTGGTGTCAGATCTTTGGCCAGGAAATAGCCACTCCTGACCGGGCCGGACTGGACGGCCTGCATAGTTCCCTATCTCACCAGGGTGGCCCGCTGCACAGATCAGATAGCTAGGACAAGCAAGATGCATAATCATCTTCAAAATATCCGCCGGGAATTCAATCCATCCCCCCTATCTTATGCTCGTACCCCCTCGCCTCCACCCGTCGCCTTTGGCCCCCCCGCTTCATCCAGATCCCCTCCTCCACCACCTCTCCGATCACCGTGAGCCCGCAGGCTCGTTGGGCCGCCTCCAGCAATTCTGGTCGCACGGTGAACACCAGCTCATAGTCCCCGCCCGCGCTCATCACAGTCTCCAGCGCCGTCTCCTGCCCCACCATCTCCACCAGGCCTTCGGCCAACGGCAGCGCCTCCTCCCGCACCACAAAGCCCACCTGGCTCACCTCTGCCAGGTCAAAGAGCGATAGCGCCAGACCATCGCTGTTGTCCATCATGGCTGTGACCGCTCTGCTATTGGCCAGGGCGCGGCCCTCGGCGAGGCGCGGCTCGGGCTCCAGCAGCCGCGTGATGAACGGGCTATCAAGCCTGCCCTGCTGCCAGGCCCACAGGCCTCCGCCCGCGCCGCCCAGTGCGCCTGTGGTGCAGAGCAGGTCGCCCGCGCGCGCGCCCTTGCGTCGCAACGCCAGATCCTTTTCCACGAACCCCAGGGCCGTGCCGGTGATAGTTAATTCCTGATGTGCGTCTGTGTCGCCGCCTATGATTCGTGTGCCATAGTAAGCAGCGCAGTCTCCAAAGCCCGAGAAAAGCTCATCGATGAAGTACAGGTCCGCTTCCGGTGGCAGGCCCGCCGCGATGAGAACGCCCGCCGGCTCTGCTCCCATGGCGGCGATGTCGCTCAGGTTCACAGCCACTGCCATCCAGCCCATCTGCCAGGGGTTCATGATATCGGGAAAATCGGTTTTGCGGTGCAGCATGTCCGTGGTAGCCACTAAATAACGCTCGCCTGCGTCAATCACGGCGCAGTCGTCGTTCTCCACACCGCCCAGGATCTCGGAGATGCGCCGGATCAGCTCTCTCTCGCCCAAAACATTTCCCGACATGAATGCCTGCCCGCCTTCTTCTTGCTGAATCGATCAGAAGGCTAATAAATTTTGAGACTATTACTACCAATACCATGCCCGATTACAAAAGACTACTTATTCCCGTCCTGGCGCTCCTCCTGCTCCCGGCTCCCTCTCTTGCCGAGACACGGGTCTGCCCCCAGGGATGCGATTACACTGCCATCCAGGCAGCACTCGATGCCGCCTCGCCCAGTGACAAGATCGTTGTGGAGAGCGGAATCTACAACGAATCGCTCCTTATCGGTAAGAATGTGTTCCTGCACGGCCTGGATACGGGCCAGGGAAAGCCCGTGC
>JAABPZ010000308.1 GCA_011391755.1 Methanothrix sp.
TTCCCTGGCAGGCAGAGCCGGGCAGCAGTGGAACATGTCATGATGGGCATCTATACGTACTACTATCAGGCTGCACTTATGGCGCAAGAATTCCTGGAACCAATAAGGTACGATATCGTTATGGGGATCGACGATGACGACCTTTGTTCCACCGATGAAAAGCTCGACTGGGGAAAAACCATTGGAGCCTGAGGACATGGAAACACTCCTTAGCACAGAGACGGGCCATTTTTGCTCTCATTTTAAAATGTCGCTTTGTTTTGCTAACTATTATTAGTGTATATCTAAACTTAATAAATTTATCGCAGGTAACTTTGCACATTTTCAGTCGACAATGATATGATGCTGAAGATATCATCGATGAGAAAGATATGAGAGAGGAGATGTAAATGAGATTTCGCAGCAGCATGATTCTTGCATTGCTCTGTGCCTCGATTATCGTCTGGCTGGGAGCGGCGCAAGGCATGGTGGTCATCAATGAGGTGGAGGCAAATCCGGCAGGAGATGAGAGTGCCTTCAAGACCTCCATAACGGCCTGGTTTGAGCTTTATAATAATGATGACAAAGATGTGGATATCAGCGGCTGGAGTATAAATAACTCGGAAGGAAGATCGATTGCCCTTCCCCCGGGCGCAGTCATCAAAGGCCTGGACTATTATGTTATGGATGTGAGGACCAAATGGCTGGCTCAAAGCGGCGAGATTCTGGTGCTGACCGATGCCAGCGGCACCGAGGTGGACCGGACGGCAGTTCTCAGCGACGAAGAGGACAATGAGATTGCCTGGACCAGGGACCCGGACGGAAGGGACACCAACAGCACTGATGACTGGAAGTTCCTGGCCTGCAGCCGGGGTTTTTAATGGGATACGAGATCTCGCTGGAGCGGGCCTGGGATGAGCTGGAAAATCTGGCTTTGCAGGACGCCGCCGTCTCGCTCTTGGGGGAAGACTACCAGGTGAAGGCAAAGGAAAGAGCGGTGCTGCTCTGCGGGGCTCCGGCCGGGCAGATGGAGGCGGTTCTCATCCTGCACTACCTGATCGGCCTTTTGCGGCATGGCTTCCACACCTCGGGCGAGTGGATCTCCTTCAAAGAGACCAGGGACGGCAAGCTCTTCTGGCCTGCCTTTCAGGAGAGCGCCATAAAACCGCTGGTGCAGAGCTTTCACCGTGACCCGGAGGGCCTGGTGCGCAATTTGTCGATGCGCCTGGGAGGTAGGATGGTGGAGGGCGGGGATGTGGCGGTGGAGCTTGCCGCTTTTCCTGGGGTCTTCGTTCGAATGCTCTTCTGGAAAGGGGACGGGGAGCTGCCGCCCGAGGCGAGCCTGCTCTTTGACCGGGGGCTGACGGGGATTTACAGCACTGAAGATGTGGCGGTGCTGCTGATGGCGGTGGTGCAGAAGGCGATAGGATGAAAGCAATTTGGCAGGCGTAGATATTTATTCGAAACGAGCCGTATCATAAAACATGCGACAGGTCATAATCTACCCCGGAGAAGACGGCCACTTTGTGGCAGAAGTGCCGAGCCTTCCCGGCTGCATCAGCCAGGGAAAAAGCAAAGAAGAGGCGCTAATCAACATCCGGGAAGCTATCCGGGTCTACATTGCAGCTTTGCAGGAAGATAACATTTCTGTTCTGGAAGAGCACTTTGACGTTCTTGTGGCGGTGGTATGAGCAAGCTTCCGGTGCTAATACTATTATTGCAGCATCAATAAGCCAAATCCTTTCCCCATGTAAATGGAAGGCCACGTATCTGCCACCGCAAGCAATTTGACCAAGAAAGTGAATACGGTGCAAAGCGAAATTTGCGGGGCAGAGACGAAGGCGACTATGCAATGAGCAATGAATTCGAGTACGACGTTTTTCTCAGCTACAGCTCCAAGGACCGCGAGATCGTCCATGCTCTGGCCGAGCGCCTGAAAAAAGACGGCCTGCGCGTCTGGCTGGACGCCTGGGCCATTCAGCCAGGCGACTCGATTCCCTTGAAGATCCAGCACGGCCTCGAGCAGTCCCGCACGCTGCTCATGTGCATGTCCTCTGCCTACTTTGCCTCGGACTGGGGAAAGCTGGAGCACCTCACTTTGCTCTTCCGTGATCCGACCAATGCCCGGCGTCGCTTTATTCCGCTCCTCATCGCAGACTGTAAGCCGCCCGATGTCATCGCCCAATTCGCCCGCATTGACTGGCGAGCGCATTCTGACGAGGCTTATGCCAGGCTCTTGACCGCTTGCCAGGAATTAGAAACAGCGAAACCATCGGCCCCAAGGAAGAAGGCAGATCAATCCCGAAGGGTTCTGAAAGGCCATGCACGATCTGTCTATGGCGTTGCCATCACCCCCGACGGCCGGACAGTTGTCTCCGCTTCAGCAGACGCGACTCTGAAGGTCTGGAAGCTGGCCACGGGCAGGTGCCGCGCCACCCTTGGAGGGCATGCTAGCCAGCTCGGGGGCGTTGCCATCACCCCAGACGGCCGGACAGTTGTCTCCGCTTCAGCAGACGCGACTCTGAAGGTCTGGAAGC
>JAABPZ010000309.1 GCA_011391755.1 Methanothrix sp.
TAGATCATATCTGGAGCCTGCATGAATTATTGACATATCCATATTACATAATTAAAACCTATTAAAGATTCACGACCCATTTTTTGTACCTCTTTTTATTATTGCAACTGATCTTAATTATAACTTCCGGTAGACAATATTAGAATAACCACAATGTGCAATATGGTGCCGGAAAAATAAAAATTTGTTCAGAGGCTCTTCTGGTCGATAATGCAGGTGGGATCCTCCGCCAATATGTCTCCATGATAGTAGTAGGCCTTCTGGCGGCATCCTCCGCACAGATCCAGGTATTCGCACTTTCCGCAGGCGCCCTTCAGGTTGGACTTGATACCCCGCAGCGCCAGTAGCTCTGCACAAGGGTGATCGATCCAGATATCCCGGAAGGAGCGCTCTCGCACATTGCCCACCACCACCTGGGGCATGAAGTGGCAGGGATGCACATCCCCTCGCTGATTGATGTTGGCCACCTTCACTCCTGTGGAGCAGCCGCCGGCATTGGTCAGCAACTTTCGCACATTCTCGGCCCTGGGATCGTCCTTTAGTAGCTCCAGCAGATAGGCGCCATCCATGGGCGAGTCCGTGGTCAGAATCTCAATGTTCTCGCCTTTCAGCTCCTCGGCCGCCTGGGCCAGCAGACGGATAACGCTGCGCCGCTGCTCGGGGGTGACGTCCCTGTCGGCCATGCCCGCCCCCCGGCCCGTGGGAACAAGGTGGTAGAGACAAAATCGGGGGATGTTCTCCTGCACGGCCAGGCTTAACAGAGCCGGAACATCCTGCCAGTTGTCGCGGGTGAGCGTGAGGCGCAGCCCCGTCTTCAGGCCGGCATCGCGGGCATTCTTCAGTCCCTGCAAGGCCCGGGCATGCGCCCCATTCACGCCCCGGAAGGCGTCGTGCTGCTCCGGCTTCACCGCGTCCAAACTTACCCCAACGTATCTTATCTGGGCTTCCGCCAGAATCCTGGCCACCTCCGGGGTAATCAGGGTTCCATTGGTGGAGATGACTGTCCTCAGGCCCACCTCGCGAGCATGGAAGGCCAGTGCATAGAAATTGCGGCTGAGAAGAGGCTCTCCGCCCGTGAATATGAGGATGGGCACCTTCATATCCGCCAGTTCATCCACCAGATGTATGCCCTCTTCCAGAGACATTTCCGTTCCCGCTTCGCGGCCGGCATCCATGTAGCAGTGCTGGCAGGCCAGGTTGCAATGCGCGGTTAAATTCCACATCACGACGGGTTTGGACTGGGCCGAGAACCTGAGCAAATCAGGCGGCAGATTCTGGCACGAATCAGAAGCGCGCAGCGCTTCCCAAACAGTGGCCTGATCCGCCAGGGCTTTGGAAAATATTATCATTTATCCTGTCTTCTCCTGCAAAACGGCAAGCATAGCCTCAAAGGTAAATTTGTCCGGCATCACGTCCACTTCCACGCCAATCCTCGTCAGCTCTTCTGCGGTGGGCTTGCCTATGACAGCGACTATGCCGGCGGCGAGCGCCAGACGAAGTTCTTTTTCCAGGCCCATGGCTCTGGCTCTTTCCATCAGATAACGAGCAGTAGAGGAGCTGGTGAAGGCAAAAATGTCCACGCTTCTCGCCCTCTTTATCAGTTCGTCCAGGCGGGTGTCCCCGGAGGGCACAACCTCGTAAAGGGCAATGTCATCCACAAAGAGGCCCGCCTCCCTCAATCCTTCTGTGAGGTACAAGCTACCCTGCGCGCTGCGCAGGAAGATTATGCTCCGGCATTTTCCCCGCAGCATCTTCTCCATTCCTGCCGAGCTGTACTCCTCCGGCACCGCTGCCGCCAAGCCCTGCTCGGCCAATGCCTGGGCAGTCTTGGGCCCAATGGCCACGATCATCTTTTCCGCCAATGCCTTGCCGATGGCGGGGCTACGCAGTGCGTTCTTCACACCGTTGGCGCTGGTAAAAGCCACGCATTCTGCTCTTCTCAGCCGCTCTTGCAGATCTTCGGGCAAAGGCTTTTCCAGCAGAGTGATGGCTGGAGCCTGGATCGGTGCGAAGCCGTAGCTCTCGGCCAGGGCCGCCGACTCCTTCTGCTGGGCAGCGGGCCGAAGAATAGCGATCTTCTTTTGCCCCAGCTTCTTGGCCAGCAAAACCACCTCGCCTACTACCAGTATAGCCGGCGACTCGATCTTTGCTTCTTTGGCCTTTTCGGCTATATCGGCAAGCGTAGCTGAGATCATCCTCTGCTCCGGCCATCCACCTTTTTCTACCATGGCCGCCGGGGTTAGCGGCGATTTTCCGGCTTTTATCAGGGCTGCCACATTCTGCTCCAGGCGGGAGACGCCCATCAGAACTACCAGAGTTCCGCCCAAGGCGGCAATGGCCGCCCAGTCCAGTGGCGTCTCTTTTCCCGGTTCCTCGTGGCCGGTCACAATAATCAGCGAAGAGGCCACACCCCGGTGTGTTACGGGAATTCCGGCCAGCTCGGGAGCGGCAATGGAGGAGGTAACGCCTGGCACAACCTCGAAGGGTATGCCTTTTTCCTGCAAGGCCAGCGC
>JAABPZ010000310.1 GCA_011391755.1 Methanothrix sp.
GCCCCCTCGCACGATCGCCGCCTCCAGGCCACCGGGCCCGCCACTTCCGGGGCTACAAGGCCGGGAGGAGCGAGCGCCTGCAGTCTGCAGAAGACTAAAATAGGCTTGCAGGAAATTTTGACAAGGCTGGAAGTGCTAAGTAGAGGCACTCATCTTTAGCTCAACTTCTCCTGCCCTCAGAGGCTTGGTCAGAAGTCTTCCGGCGCGAAATTCTCTCCTGATCTCATCTATCTTTCGAGAAGTTTCGATTGAGAAATAGGCCTCACTACAGCTATCGCAAACGTAGGCAGGCACATCCCTGATTACTATTATCTCACCTTCGACTCTGACCGTGAAATCGGTTGTGCCCTTCTTGAGACTCCCTTTTCCGCAACTACATGTGTCAGGAATCATTTTAGTTTAGCACTCTCTCTTTGTAGTTTATCCATTTATCTTCGTCCGGCAGATATTTTATTACTCTGGTATCTTGCGTCCTTTTTCGGTGCGGTCAAAATCTGCATCGAAGCTCATTATCTGCAGGCCGTACTTCTGTGCGACGGCATATTGGTAGGCATCATCAAAATCCAAACGGAACCTTTTCGAGACTTCTGTCAGAGCGAGAACCTCTTCCGGATCTAACCCGATCACAGTTATCCCGGTCTTTATTATTACGTCCTTCACGAAGCTGACGTAAGTTTCATGTCTATTCCTCTGGAAAAGGAAAACACCAATGGAATGAAGTGAGAAATCCGTTACAAAAAGATCTGTGGAGGGATTTGCAATAAACAGATGCTTGGCGGCCTTTCTCTTCTCTCGTTGCAGCAATATCTCCAAAAATATGTTCGTGTCCAGGAGGTACATTAGGCTCCTCGCATCTTTCCAATCTCATGTTGGAGTTCCACAGAGGAATACTGCTCACCCATATCCTTCAGGGCACCTTCCCAGTCAAAAGACGGCACCTTTTGCATCTTTTTAGATCTTTTCTCCAGCAAGAATTCTGCATAGCTCCGAACTTCTTTTTGAATGTCAAGAGGCAATTGCTCAACGAACCTAGCGATGGTTGTCATTTTTCTCAATCAAATATAGGATGCCCAAGCTTTTAATATTTATCGGCAAGGATGATTTCGCGTTTGGATTCTAGCTGATGCCCGATTCCTTGCGTGTTCCCCCGCGCCCGTGAGCGACCGGCCGCTGCCCAGGCCCGCCACTTCCGGGGCTGCTGGGCCGGGAAGGCGAGCGCCCGCTGGCTCCGGATGGGTTTGCGAGAAGATCGGAGACAAAGCAATAACCTTTATAGATTTAGAACCGAAATCTAGTATGGTGAGCTTAGATGAGTGCAAATGTCCGGGCTAAATATGAGGATAAAGTCCTCAAGCCATATCAAGATCTGCATTTGAATGAAGGCGAAGAGGTGCAGATCAAAATTCAGCGAAACCTGGTAGATAAATTCCATGGCAAAATGGCAATAGATAAAAAGATCGCTGATGAGATAATCGATATGGTGATCTGGGATTGAAGCTCTCTCAATTGCCGGATGGAGAGAGCATTTTCCTGGATGCGAACATCTTCCTGTACTCAGCCTTTGACCATCCTACATTTGGCGGAGCATGCAGGGATTTTTTGACCAGAGTGAATCAAGAAGAAGTACACGGCTATTGCTCGGCATTTGTCCTAAATGAGGTCTTTCATAAGCTGATGATGTCTGAGATCGTGGATAAATTCGGGGTCCAAGCAGGAGTTGCTAATAACCTATTCAAGCAGAGACCTGAAATCATAAGCGAGCTATGTGATGTCTGGGATGAACTCGATATTATAAATAATATTAATATAACAATATTGAGTGGGCAGATTTTTCCGGAGTTCGTAGATCTATCAAAGAAATATCGTTTATTGGCTATGGATTTCGTCCATCTTGCGATTATGAGACGAAACGGATTGACAAATCTGGCAACCAACGACGCCGATTTTAAGAGAGTTGCTGATTTGAAGATCTGGAAACCTTGAAGGAATCTGTGCCACTAAATGACACCTGGGCAATTCCTTCCTGCCTGCTTCCCTCCCCGAAACATCGGCACGATCAATCCCAAGGGCCTCCATCAGCCCAACGGTATCCCCGGTCACCTGAGCTCAATGGCACAACCGGGGCTTGGCTGACCGCTGCGCTCACGCCCGCGCGTGGCTCCCGCGCCCGTGAGCGAGCTGACGCAGCCGGGCTCCCAGGCCCGCCACTTTCGGGGCTGCCGGGCCGGGAGGGCGAGCGCCGGCTGGCCCACCCAAGTCCAGAGTGCTTGCAGTTGTTCTCATGCGTCATCGGTTAAGGAGGAAATCAATAAGGCGTGGCAAGAATTATCATTCTCTCATCGGGACTTCGCGGCTTCGCGTGAACCCGTGATTTCGGTCCGACCGGCCCCCTGCCACCGGACACGATCGCCTGTCGGGCAAGCCAGCTCAAACGATAGCGCAGCCCAGGCCCGCCCACGGGCGGCGGCCACGAGCGACAGCAGGAACCGGGCGAGGCT
>JAABPZ010000311.1 GCA_011391755.1 Methanothrix sp.
TTTGGGGTCAGTCCCCCACGCCCTGCTTCGTTCAACACCGATTTTCGCGCTTTGGAATCTGAGCACATCCCTTTCTCCAAAAGGGATTAAATTGCCTGGCTTCAAGTAGTTGGATCACATCCGCACTTCCAAGTCTTATATCATATGACGGTGAAAGCCGGCCTTACCACTTCTTTGACAGCCTCCAGGGATTCTTAACAAGAAGGCGACATAACATCCATGATGCCCCAAGAAGCTTGTAATATAAGGATCTCAACGCCCATCGCGGCTCATAGTAGTCTTTCTGCCATGAGAGCTTTGGGGCTTTTTATGTATTTTCATATTGACATTATGATCGCCATATGCTATAAGACCTCCATGCGCGATCAGAACTTCTTCCTTCACCCCGCCCTGGAATGGCAACGCCGCTATGAGGCCCTTCGGGCATCCTTCGTGGAGCGCCTCCCCGCCCGGGTCGTTGGGGAGCGTTTCGGGTATTCGCTCGCCTATGTCCACCTCCTGCGACATCTCTTCACCCACGAAAGAATCGACTTCTCCGAACCCGCTCCCGAAGGCAAAGCCAGGCGGCGAAGGGTGGATGCCACGATCCGGGCCAAGATCCGCAACTGCAGAGAGCATCGCCTCTCGGCTGGGGAGATCGCCCAGCTCTTGTCCGAAGAAGGGGCGGAGATCTCTGTTCGCACCATCGAGAGGGTACTGGCCGAAGAGGGATACCCCCGACTCCCCCGGCGCACTCGCCTGAAACTGGGAATGACCGTGAAAGGGGCTACGGTCCCTGCGGTGGCTGAGCCTATTCAGGTTGCCCAGATGCCATGGAAATCCTCCGAGTCGGAGGCTGCCGGGGTCTTCCTCTTTGCCCCCTTTGTCGAGCAGCTGAGCCTGCCTAAGGTCGTGGAGGAAGCAAGGTTGCCAGGAACAAAAGCCATTCCTGCCCTCAGCTACTTTTTCTCCTTCCTGGCCCTCAAACTCATCGGAAACGAGCGCTATGCCCACATGGGCGACCATGCCTTCGATCCCGGCCTGGGTCTTTTTGCCGGCCTCAATGTGCTGCCCAAGTGTACCGCCATGTCCACCTATTCCTACGGCCTGGATGCCCCTGAGCTGTTGCGCCTGCAGCAAAGCTTTGTCAAGCATGCGGCCAGGCTCAGGCTCTACGACGCCGGGCTGATCAATCTGGATTTTCACAGTATCCCCCACTTTGGGGAACAATCGGTCCTGGAGAACCACTGGGCCGGGGCCCGGAACAAGGCCATGAAAGGGGCCCTCACCCTGTTTGCTCAGGATGCTTCCTCCAAGCTGATTCTCTACACTGCGGCAGACATCCATAGGGATGAAGCCGATGAGCAGGTTCTCCACTTTCTCTCCTTTTGGCGCAAGGTCCAGCGGGGGCTCAAACCGACCTTTGTCTTTGACTCCAAGTTCACCAGTTATGCCAAGCTCTCCCAGCTCAACCAGCAAGGAATCCAGTTCATTACCCTTCGACGCCGGGGCAAGAACATGATCGAGGGCATGGAAAAGCTTGATCCCTGGAAGCGCATCCACATCCCTCACGCCAAGCGCAAGTACCCCAATCCGCTGATCCATGACTCTGTAATCACCTTACCTGACTACCAGGGCAATCTCCGCCAGGTAATTGTGCGCGGAAACGGGCATGAAAAGCCCGCCTTCCTCATCTCTAACGACTTCACCTCTCCCACAGAGCTTCTCGTGGGAAACTACGCCCGGCGTTGGCGTGTGGAGAATGTCATCTCCGAAGCCGTCCATTTCTTCAACCTCAATGCGCTTTCTTCCCCCATCCTGGTCAAGGTGCATTTTGATGTCATCATGACCATGATCGCCGACACCCTCTACAGCCTGCTTGCCGGGAAGCTCCGGGGCTTTGAAAACTGCGACGCTGCCAAGATCTATCGTCTCTTTGTCAAGGGAAAGGGCAAAGTCACTCTTCAGCCCGGAAAGATGACCGTCACCTACCCACGAAGGGCTCATAACCCCATATTGCGATCCGTTCCCTGGCACCGTTTGCCCCAGTCTCTATCCTGGCTGGATGGGGTCGAGTTGGAGTACAAGTTCAGTTGATCTCGATGCCTAAACCTTATACAAATATGACGCTTAAAATTGCGCGAAAATCGGTGCTTAAGTTTGAAGGAAGTGAATTATGAAAGGCAAACCTATTTCCATTATCTTGACGCTGCTCTTTGTTTTGCCGGCCTGGGGCGAGGCATCCGCTGATGAGGTGTGGCTCAAAAACGGAGACCGCCTCACCGGCAAAGTCGTGTCGTTGGATGGCGGCACTCTGCTCTATAAGACGTCCTACGCCGGAGACCTGTCCATCCAATGGGGCGAAGTGGTGAACTTGAAAACGGATGAGCCCATCAAGGTGGTGCTCGGCGATGAAACCACGGCCCAGGGCCCGGTCTCACCAGGGGATCCGGGAAAAGTGAAAGTCAAGGCTGAGCAGGTCGCAGAACCGGTCACGGTAG
>JAABPZ010000312.1 GCA_011391755.1 Methanothrix sp.
GTAATGATCTCGATCGTTTAGACCTTCCTGCAGACCTTGTGGATCAATATAGAGACAGGAATGGATTCACTTCCGACAGAAATAATATTAATAGTCTCAGGAATCAGATCTACGAAGATGCAATGGTAGGAATTAGGGATTGGAACCTGGACAACAGAATTCTCTCGCTAAATGTCCCAACAGGCACCGGCAAGACTTTGACATCTCTTTCCTTTGCTCTAAAGCTGAGACATCGATTGAAGAACGAGAGAAATTTCACGCCAAGGATAATCTACGCTCTGCCCTTCCTGAGCATAATTGATCAAAATTTCGATGTCTTTGAAGATGTTGTCACCCAGGGAGGAAAACATAAGGATTCCAGGCTTCTTCTCAAGCATCATCATCTGGCAGATGTAAACTACAAAATTGAGGATAAGGGTGATGAATTTTATAAGGCCGACGAAAGCTTGCTGCTCGTGGAAGGCTGGAACGCAGAGATAATAGTAACAACATTCTGGCAGTACTTCTACACGCTCTTTTCTAACCGAAATAAGTTACTGCGCAAGTTCAACAAGCTGGCTAACTCCATAATTATTCTGGACGAAGTGCAGTCAATCCCTCATCAGTACTGGCAGTTGATCCATGACGCGACGATTATGCTTTGCGAGAAGTTCAATAGCTACGTCATCTTCGTTACGGCAACGCAGCCGCTTATCTTTGATGAAGCAATCGGAGAGATTAAAGAGATAACTCAGAATAAAGAAGAGTACTTCAGAGATCTGGATAGGATTGAACTTATTCCCAGAATTGAGACAGCTTTGACCCTGGATGAATTCAAGCCCCTGCTGGAAAAGGATCTAATCGACAATCCTAAAAAAGACTTCTTGATTGTTCTCAACACCATAAGCTCAGCTAACGACGTTTACAAGTTCATCAAGGGCCTGGAGTTAGAGAACACAGAGAGGTTTTACCTATCTACAAATGTGATTCCGAAGGAGAGGTTGGAGCGGATAAGAACGATCAAGGGACCTTCGGAAAAGGGGGTGCCAAATGAGTCTTCAAAGAAAAGAAAGGTCATTGTGAGCACTCAATTGATTGAGGCCGGTGTAGACATCGATGCAGACAGAGTCTATCGAGACTTCGCTCCAATGGACTCCATAAACCAGGTGGCAGGTAGGTGCAACAGGAACTCCGCCAAAGCAGATAAGGGCACAGTATCAATTTTTATTTTAAAAGATGATAGAAAAGAATTTTACAAATATATCTATGATCCATTCTTGATGAGCAAGACCCTTGACATCCTAAAACCTATTAAGGGCCCAATTCGAGAATCAGCTATTTTGGAGTTGAACAACAAGTACTTCAAAGCTGTGAAGAGGGGCATGGGCGACGAGAAATCAAAAGAGAATCTGGCCTGTCTGTCGCAGTTGGCCTTCCAAGATCTGAGCAAGAAGTTTAAGCTGATTGAGGAAGATTATCCCAAGGTAAATGTTTTTGTAGAGCTTGATAAAGAGGCTGTAGAAATCTGGAAGAAATATCAAGATTTGAAAATGGAGAAGGACATCAAAGAAAGAATAAGAAAAAAACTGGCGATAAGAAAAGATTTCAGCGAGTATGTGATCTCCGCACCAGAGAAATACGCTCATAACCTGGTAGCTGAAGATTCCGATATGGGCTATATTTCAAGAGATGAGCTGCCCAACTACTACGATTTGGAAACGGGCTTCATGCGAGCGGGAGCTGGAACGGGCTCCATGATCATTTAAGCTGAGAGCTTGCTGCATGATCATCATAATCCTTCGCCTCACCCCGCGCCCGGGCCCGCCCGTGTAAAGGGACGCCCACAAAGCTGCGTGGCTTTTCGCCATCAGCACGCTCTCGACCACCAACATGTAACGGAAGGCAAAAATGATGAAGACTCTGCAGTATAAAGTTCTGCTCCGAAAAGAGGAAGATGGAACTTACACGGTGATTGTGCCTTCACTGCCGGGTTGCCTGACCTTCGGGCGAACGGTTGAAGAGGCGCTGGCGATGGCAAAAGAGGCCATCGAAGGCTTTGTAGCCTGCATGATCACCCGCGGCAAAGAAGTGCAGGTAGAATCCGATGATTCGATGATATGCACTGTTGCAATCGAAGCAAATACTTGAAACTTCTCAAAAAAAAAGATGACCATGATTCTCAAAATCCTCCGCCTCACCCTGCACTCGGACGCGCCCATGCACGGGGACGCATCGAAGCTACGCGGCTTCTTTGCCACCAGCTTCAATGAGCATGCACTGCTGCACCAGCATGTCACAGACAAGCTGATCTACAAATATCCTCTCATCCAGTACAAGATGCTGGAGGGCAACCCCATGGTCCTTGGCATCAACGAGGGCGCAGATGTCCTGAAAGAGATCTATGATAAATTCGATGAGATAAAATTGGGCGAGAGCAAGTATCGCATCATGGAGCGCGGCATTACCCTGAAGAGTGAAGAGTTTGGCTGCTC
>JAABPZ010000313.1 GCA_011391755.1 Methanothrix sp.
CTCTTCCGATCTAAGCTGAAGGGTACTATGCCGAAGTTCACCAGATTGGCAGCATGTATCCTTTCGATGGATTTGGCGATCACCCCTTTTACTCCCAGGTACATGGGGCAAAGAGCGGCATGCTCGCGAGAGGAGCCCTGGCCATAGCTAAGGCCGGCCACAATCAGGTTATGCACGCCTTGACCATGTAGGGCGGATGCGCGAGTGCTGAAATTCTTGTCCAGCGGCTCAAAGACGAATTCAGAGTATTTGGGGACATTGGACCTGTATTTGAGGCGAGAGCCGGCAGGCATGATATGATCCGTGGTTACCAGATCTTCCACCCTTATGGTTACCTGTCCAAAGATCTCTTCCGGCATCGGTCCGTTGACGGGGGGCTCTCCGATATTGGGGCCCCGGCATATTTTTATTTCGGTTCGTTCTGCAGTGGGAAGGGGCGCAATGATCATACTATCATCGATCTCAAAATGCTCCGGCATATCTATTCTGGGATAGTCCACCCCCAATTCTCTTGGGTCTGTCAGCCTGCCGGTGAGAGCTGAGGCGGCGGCGACTAAGGGGCTGGTCAGGTAGACTTGTGCACTGGGCGTGCCGGATCGACCTCTGAAATTGCGGTTGCTGGTGCGAACGGAAATGGAGTTTGTGCACGGTGACATGCTGTTGCCGATACAAAAGCCGCAGGAAGACTCCAGGATTCTGGCACCGAAGGCTATCATGTCGCTCAGGGCGCCGTTCCTGGCTAAGGTGTTCAGCACCTGTCGCGAGCCGGGCGCAATGCCTAAAGAAACGCCTGCTGGAAGATGTTTGCCTTTTAGCATTGCCGCCACGGTCATGAGGTCTACATAAGAGGAGTTGGTGCATGAGCCGATCATCACCTGATCCACGGGCAGATTGATGTCTTTAATCCTGGCTATGTTTCCCGGGCTGTGAGGCGCAGATGCCAGCGGCTCGATCTCTGCCAGGTCTATATCAAGAGTGCGATCATAGACGGCATCGTTGTCTGCTGCCAGAGCTACCCAATGCTCTTCTCTTCCCTGCGCTTGGAGAAATCGCTTCGTCTGGCAATCGCTGGGGAAGATGGATGTTGTGACTCCAGTCTCTGCGCCCATATTGGTGATAGTTGCTCTCTCCGGCACCGTCAGCTCGGCAATGCCAACTCCCGTGTATTCGCAGACGCAGCCGACATTTCCTTTTGTGCTGAGGATGGAGAGGACTTTCAGGACTACGTCTTTGGCTGTGGCCCAAGGCTCTAGCCGGCCTGTAAGGTGGACATTGATCACATGCGGAGCGGTGAGGTAGTAGGCGCCGCCACCCATGGCAACGGCTACATCAAGTCCTCCTGCACCCATAGCCAGGGAGCCCATGCCTCCTGCGGTGGGCGTATGGCTGTCGGATCCCAGCAGGGTTTTACCGGGTCTTGCGAATCTCTCCAGATGAACCTGATGGCAAATGCCGTTTCCTGGTCGAGAGAAGTAGATGCCATACTTCTTCGCGATGGACTCCAGGTAGGCGTGATCATCTGCGTTTTCGAATCCTACCTGTATGGTGTTGTGATCTACGTAGCTGACGGATAGCTCAGTGGCAATATCAGAAAGCCCCATGGACTCAAATTGGAGATAGGCCATGGTGCCTGTTGCGTCCTGAGTAAGGGTCTGATCTATCTTTATGCCGATCTCTTTGCCGGGCTCGTAGAAGCCATCCGCGAGGTGCTGCCTCAGGATTTTCTCAGTCAATGTATAACCCATAAAAGACCTCCAGCAGGCGTATTAATCCTGGATTGTTATTCCTGGATCCTTGGTTACGATCATATTAAACTTTAGCGATGGCGTGAATCAATAGGGCAAAAAGGTTATATACGTCTGAGTTATTGGATGAGTTCGGCCCGCCTGAAAGGGTGGGGCAACGGGTCCTGTAGATAATGATTATAGGGCCTGAGTATGACATCGGCTTAAGAACGCCTGGGTCTTTTCTCGACTTCTCATAAATGGGACGGGGGGAAATGCTTAAATACCTCGGATGACAACCTTAATGGGCCGATGAGGCGTCGCAACCAAAGCAAGGCCCCGATATCACCGACGGGTTGGGTTTGAAAGTTGCGATAAATAAAGAATGGAGACGCGAGTTTTTTCGTGTCTGACATTGGTCTTGGCGACTCAGCCAATTCCGACTGGTTATCGGAAATAACATGATTGAGTTTTAAACTTCCTAGAAGGATATGAATTCTGGTTGATCCTGCCAGAGGTTACTGCTATCGAGGTTCGACTAAGCCATGCGAGTCGAATGTAGCAATACATGGCGTACTGCTCAGTAACACGTGGATAACCTACCCTTGAGATGGGGATAAACCCGGGAAACTGGGTATAATACCCAATAGATCTCGACTGCTGGAATGCATCGAGCTCCAAAGCTCCGGCGCTCAAGGATGGATCTGCGGCCTATCAGGTAGTAGTGGGTGTAGTGTA
>JAABPZ010000314.1 GCA_011391755.1 Methanothrix sp.
AGCCCCCATTGCTGCAGACACTGGTTCACAACCCATCTCAGGCGGGCAGGCATGCCCAGGGAATTTATCCAGGAGCTGCGAGGCGACGTCCGGCGAGAGGCTATTGACATCTATGATCACATCGACAAAAAAGAGCTGAAGGAGAGCTACATGGCGCATATTCCTCAGCTTGGGATTTAGGATTGCACTACCAGCGCCCGAGATTTATCATGGCAAATCCTCAGGGAGCACAGGCGGATTATCCCTGATCCATTTATCATGAGCCGCATAAAGGTCCTGCCTGATTTCAAGCACGGCGGATATTGAGGCCTCTGGGCTTGTGCAATACTCCTCGATGTCTTTCGCGATCTTATAGATCTCTGTCTGGAATGGGGACCACTGAATGAATGCGCCAGGTTCGAAACCGGGCTCATCTGATGGTTTTTCCACGTCATAATTGCCCATTATCCGATCTTTAGGTGATATGATTCTGAGAACCTGGCGGCAGGTCTCAAAATCAGCCGAAAGCCGAAAGTACAGGTCTAACTTCGCTTTCAATTTCTCGATAGCTGCTTTGTCTGTGGGCGATAGCTGCTCCTTATCACTTTTTCGGTCAAGCTTAGATTGAGTGTCTTTTAGTGACCTTCGCAATTCTTCCCCCACGAAAAAGAAAACCTGTGGTCTAATATAATAGGGATGCTCAGTATCATTTGGGTGGCTGGTGTTTCCATTTCTGGTTTTCCTGGCAGCTCCCCTATATATCGCCCGTTTGCCAACCAGGGAGTCAACTTTTGGCTTCAAGTTGCTCTTGCCAATTTTGGTTCTTTCCTCTAAATCCCAGAGAGCATGCCCCTTATCGTCAGCAAGTGCCACGAGAATCATCAATTCTCTATCTGTGAATCGTCTTATGGGAATCACCTCAGAGTTGAATATTTTCATTTGGTTATAGGTTTGGTTACTCTTCTCTCAAAAACTGTAACTAATATTTAACTATAAATAGATTACTAGAGTTTTCTATGAAACTCGTTTTAGGGCAAAGAAAAGTGCAGGTGATAGGAGGAAGTTTTCTTGTCAACCTGCCGAGACCCTGGGCAATAACCCATGGTCTGAAACAGGGAGATCATGTACTCATCGAACTGCAGCCAGACGATTCTCTGAAAATTTCCTGCGTATCGCTCAGTCCTTCCAGATCAGAGGAAGCCACATCTAAGGATTCCATTTTTGCTCAGAGCCTTTGCTCTGAACAGGAGAACTAAATGCGAGAGTATTTAAATAATAGTCAAAACAATGAAAAAGTTTCCAATTATTGCGGTGAGTGTTTCAAGCCCATAGAAGCTGGGTTGGATCGCGACGCAAGGCAACACTTCAGCAAGGACATGCTCTGCCAGTGCGGGAGAGGATCTTGATAGACTCCAAAGTTTATCGTCTTGGATTCTATGAAGAGTCCATTGGCGATCTTCACAATGTCAGGGAAGCAGACGGCTACATACTGGCAAGCATTGGGCCGGCAGTCGTAGTCTTGCCCCATGAAATGGGTGCAGAGCTGAAGCCTCTGATCGGATCGAGGATTGGCATTTTGCGAACCGAGCAGGATTACAGGCTCAGGATCTTCCCGGCTTCAAAGACGGCGAACGCCTCTAAAAGCACTCTCATAAACACCATGAGGTGCCAGGTATGAACTCTGGCCTTCGTGTCGGCCCGAGCACATCAAGTTCGCCATTCGATAGAGCCTTGAGGCGCATCCCCTGGCAGCTTAGAAGGCCTGAGATCAGATTTACCATCATCCCACTGGGCCAGAAGAGCCCCATTGGCAAAGCCTGGGACGAACCCGGAGGATCAAACTATGGCCATGAAGATCCTATGCTTGCCGGATATCTGGCGTCCGGCTGGAACTATGGAGTTGTTACCGGCCTTTCTGGCCTCGCTGTGGTAGACATCGATAACCTGCAAGAGGCAAAAGCGCTTGGCATTCTGGCCAGGCTGCCTGAGACTTTTCAGGTGAGAACCGGGGGCGGAGGACAGCACCACTATTACTGGTGCCCGGGCCTGCGGAGAATAAGCTTCTACCACCCTGAAAAGCTGGACGACGGCGGAGCTGCTCTTCACCTGGGCGAAGTTCAATGCGAGGGGCAGCAGGTGGTGGCCCCTGGGAGCCTGCATAAATCGGGACTACGCTACGAGGTAATTCGCGATGTTGCCATATCTTGCCTAACCGAGCAGGAAATCATTCAGGCACTTGCAGGGCTAGAGTTCTCCAGGGCCAGGGATAAGGAACCCAAAGCTTCCGGCTGCGCGCAGGAGCTCCTGTTGCCAAGGGACAGAGACGGCATTCTCCTGGGTGCCCTCATTGCTATAGACTCCCTCGCCTGGCCCAAAGGCCAGGTGGAGAGGCACGGCCAGGAGTTGAGAGGTGCCCACCCGCTGCATGGTTCAGAGTCAAAAGA
>JAABPZ010000315.1 GCA_011391755.1 Methanothrix sp.
GTTCCACACCGGACAAAATACGCGCATTTACTTCAACAAATTAGATGCTAGTGGAAATTGGGGAACTAGCTGGAGTGAGGTCCCTGGAAACGGTGTCACGAATGTTGCTCTGGCGGCAGGCGTATATGGTTACAAAGACGAACTCTACCTCTTGCATACCGGACAAAATACGCGCATTTACTACAATACATTGGGTGCTAATGGAAATTGGGGAAATAGCTGGAGCGAGGTTCCGGGAAATGGCGTTACCAATGCTCCTCTTGACGCGATTGGCTTTGATTTTTATAAACTATATGTCTTCCACGCGGGTCAAGACAAAAAAATCTATTACAATACCTTAGCTCATGTAGTTGGATAGTAGGTTTAGTCGTCATTTTCCTCGGAAAGCATAGAGCTATCCGATTGCATTTCTTTTTTTCTTGAATGATTGTCTGAGCCATCGATCTCTTTTTATCTCTCCTATTCCACACACCCAACTCCATGGTAAAAGAAGTACATGCCGCACACATTCTGTGCAAGACGGAAAAGAAAGCAATCGAGGTTGCAGAAAAGCTGGCCACAGGCCAGGAAAACTTTGCCGAGATGGCTCGCAAATACTCGCTGTGCCCTTCCGGCAAAAACAGCGGCGACCTGGGCTGGTTTGGCAAGGGCAAAATGGCCCTGGAGTTTGAGAAGGCCGCCTTCGAGGGCGAGAAGGGCAAGATCCTGGGGCCGGTGAAGACCCAATTCGGCTATCACCTGATCAAGGTCCTTGACAGGAAATAAAAAGGCCTCTCCTAGGGAAGGCCAACAAGCCTTTTTTATCGATCCCGCATCTTTTGCATATCAGGCCCAGCTTTATTCAGTTCCTCCTGGCCGCGCGTGAGATTGCCTTGCAGAATATCTTCACGAGAACCGGATATCGCCGCAGATATGTTGTTCATCTCAATCGTAAAATTACCGTCGAACTTAATCGTCAGCGGCTTGTATTTGCTGTACTTTTTAGAAAAAACCGCAAAGGCGCTCTCCAACTCTTTGTAGTGCATCGCTACATTATCTCTCCCACCCAGATCCAGGGAATGCAGCGCCTGGTTATAGGACTCGTTTACAATGCCTAAATCCTCCAGAAAGATGTTCTTGGTCATCACAGCGCTGGCATAGCTACCCACCGCGGCGAGAAGCAGGGCCACGACAACAAAGGCCGTCATGAGATTCTTGTCCTTGCGCCGGACGATCTGGCATCTGTTCCAGCCCAACAAGTTGTAGATGCTGCAAGTAGCCGTGGCCGCCTGAAGCAGCATCACCCCGGCGATCAGGTAAAGGGGGATCTGCCACTCCAATGTCACCCAAAAGAAGGCCACAAGGATGCATATCTCTGCCAGAATTACCCTCAAAAGCCGGTCCATGGTGCCCAGGTTCTTCATGATGACGACTGTATTTGTTTGGGATTATAAGTCTTTGCGGCAGAAAGTAGGCATTAGAAGATGCCGATCCTGAATGAAGTCCATTTAAATAGTATGAAAAAAGGTTTCGTCCCATGCCACCTGTATCTAAAATCATCCTTAACAATCCTCTTGATTTTAAGGAAGTTTACGATATAAGTGCGCCGTTAAACACGGCGCCCACTTATCCCGGAGATCGGCCGTACTTTCGGGAGTGGATGGCAAGGTTGGATGAAGGGAATGACTATAGTTTATCTGCCTTAGCCTTCTGCTCACATGCCGGCACTCATCTGGATTTCCCAAACCATCTATTAAAGAGCGGAGGGGCCCAGGAACAGTATTCCTTGAAGCGCTTTATCATCCCGGCAAAGGTCATCTCTGTTTCAGAAGAAGGGCCGGTCCTGCCTTCCAGCTTGCTGGGCTGCAAGATTGATAAAGGGCAGGCTCTGCTCTTCAAGACCGGCAATTCCGAAAAGCATCTCATGCATCAAGCCGCCTTCTCGGAAGAGTTTGTCTACCTTTCCTTGGATGTAGCCCGCCTTTGTGTTGCCGCAGAGGTCAGCCTGGTGGGGATCGACTACCTCTCCGCGGATAAATATGGGGACGACTCAATGCCAGTGCATCGCACTCTTCTGGAAAATGATATTCTCATCCTGGAGGGCATCGATCTTGCGGCTGTTCCTTGCGGCAGATATTCTCTCATCTGCCTTCCCCTGAGCATAAAAGATGCAGAAGCCTCTCCGGTGCGAGCTATCTTGGTGAGGTGATTTCAGGCAGCGCTCAGGGCAAAGTATGCCAGCAGGGCTTCTAGCTGAATTCTCTCGTTAGCGCCTTCCGTCATGCGAAAATCGATCTCACCGATGCGGTCGATCAGTCTGACTTTGTCCTTGTCCGGTATATCCAGGTCCAGCATGGCTCGGTGAATCTGCACCACCACGTCCTGGCCGGAGAGTCCTTTGGAGAGCAGCAGATCGTCCAATGCCGCCCGCGCCCCCACGAAGTCTCCGGAAAGAGCCGTCTTTATGAAATTTCGAA
>JAABPZ010000316.1 GCA_011391755.1 Methanothrix sp.
GCCTACTGCAGCATAGCTGGAAGCAGGTCCACCGAGATCACAGTTGAGGAGACAAAGCTAGTAGCGCAGCAGGCAGGAGCTGTGAATGCAACTGACGAAAAGGCATCGCTCCCTTTGGAACTGATCAAGCTTCCTCCCGGTTTTAAAATCGAGATCTATGCCGAGAACCTGACTTTCGCCAGATCAATGGCCTTGAGCCCCGAGGGAACGCTCTATGTAGGCACGCGCCGCCCATTTGAGACCCTTGATTCGCCCAATGGCTCTGCACTTTATGCCATTGTGGATAAGAATAATAACAACCATGCTGAGGCAAGCGAGATCTATGTCATTGCACAGGGCCTGAACAATCCCAATGGCGTGGCCTTCAAGGATGGATCTCTTTATGTCGCAGAGATCAACCGCATCATCCGATTCGATGATATCGAGGCCCAGTTGGCCATCCCGAAAGAGCCGTTCGTGGTTATGCAACTGCCCTCGTACCTCACGCACGGCTGGCGCTACATAGGCTTTGGGCCCGACGGCAAGCTCTACGTGGCCATGGGGGCGAACTGCAACGTCTGCCAACATGACGATGAGCTGAATGCAACCATAGTGCGCATGAACCCGGATGGCAGCGATATGGAGATCTTTGCCAAGGGGGTTAGAAACTCGGTGGGCTTTGACTGGGACCCAGCAACCGGAGAGCTGTGGTTTACCGACAACGGCAGAGACCTGCTGGGCAACGATGTGCCCTCGGACGAACTGAACCATGCGCCGGTGCAGGGCCTGAACTTCGGTTTCCCCACCTGCCACTCGGGCAGCATTCCTGACATGGATCTGGGCTCAGATAAGAATTACACCTGCAACACAATGGTTCCGCCATCCTGGATGATGGGGCCGCATGTTGCGCCTTTGGGAATGAGATTTTATACAGGCACAAAGTTCCCGGTGGAGTACCGCGGCCAGATATTCATCGCCGAGCACGGCTCCTGGAACAGGGACGCACCCATCGGCTACCGTTTGGCGCTGGTTCGTCTGCAGAACAATACGGCTGTCGGCCATGAGGTATTCGCAGAAGGCTGGCTGCAAAATGGCACTGCCTGGGGAAGACCCGTTGATATGCAGACTCTAAAAGACGGATCAATGCTGGTATCCGATGATATGAACAGCCTCATCTACCGGATCAGCTACAGTCCGGCTTGAAGAAAAGATCCGGCACCAGGGAGGATCTGATCTTCTTTTTCTATTTTTCCGGTTTTGATGCCATATTTGGCTGATATTTTTGGTCGTCGCTTAACTTGACTGCTTCACATTAAGTTGCTATTATCGTCTTTTGCATCAACAATAGCTGGAGGACTTCTGCCCGAGGTCCGCCAGCCGGGATAGGAAAGAGCCCATCCCTATTCTACGGAAACGGGCCTCACCCCCCAAATCCTCTGCCTTCCTGGCACTCCTGCGCTCCAGAACCAGGAGGACCAGGCAGCCCACAATGCAGAGCAGTCCGGCCAGCATGAAGGTGATGGAGAAGCCCATCTGGCTGGCCACTGCTGCGCCTGCCGCGCCCGTGGCCGCGGTCCCCATGCCCGTGGAAGTGTGATAAATGGACCACTGGAAGCTTTCCCTGCCCCGATCCAGATTCACGGACCACAGGCCAAGCCAGGTGGGATAGGCCAGGCCGCTGCCCAGTCCATAAACCACCTCTGCCAGGTAAATCTGATAGATGCTGTTTGCCGAGAGGTAGATTATGGGAACGCTGGCCATGAGCAGCGTTCCCAAGATCAGCCACCTCTCTTTGCCGGCATGACTGTCCACATAATGCCCAAAGGGCAGTTGCACCAACGACTTGGTGAGCATGAAGAGGGCACTCGCCATGCCTGCAGTCACCATCGTCCCTCCTATCACGCCACCATCGTTAATGTAAATGGCCAATATGGGCTGGATCAGCCCAAATCCCGTCAGAACGAATATGTCCGAGAGCAGGAGCAGTTTCATTGTGCGATTCATCATAGCGAGTCACCTCCGAATTTTCATAATGTTTTATTTATAATACTGTTTGACGAAAATATCAATAACACGAATTCGCATATTGAAAAGATTGTCAAAGGCCAAAGCTAGAAAAATGTCCGTTCTAAACCAGATTTTAGAGTGATGCAGTAGACAGTTATGCTTAGCTTCATCAACAAGTTGTTTGGTTGATAGTCTATATAAATCTATCTGTGGCGAGACTATGCTAATGAGTACCATGCGATGCTTCCGACAGCTGACCCTGAAAAATAAGGATGCTAAAGCCTATGACGTAAAGAAAACCGAAAAGCACCGTAACAACTGCGTACGGATAAGGCATAAATATGAATCTCATGCAATAGAGAAAATTGTGTATAAACAGATAGAACAGGCTCTGGAGAAGATCGACTCTTCCAGCAAGCCGAATCAAGAAAAGATCAAAGCCATCTTAAAAAGATATGCGATGAACGA
>JAABPZ010000317.1 GCA_011391755.1 Methanothrix sp.
GCTGGCTGACAGGTATTAGAGAGGTTTTGACCGATCGAGGAACCCAATTCTATGCCAACAAGCGAGACAAGAACGGCAATGCAGATAGATTTCATGAATCGAATGGATACTGAATTAAATGGTTTATGAAGAATGTAATTTGCGGGCCGGAGTATATTTAGTCCAAACATTCAGGACTACACATTAAATTGACATCGCGGTCTGCTCTCCCGCCCTTGCCGCAGAGCGCAAGTGTGAAATGCCATTCTTGCCTCCTGTTATGCGGTGTATTGAGATGAATCTTGAAGAAATGTCGGATATATTGAAGTCCTCCTTAGGCATTCGCGACAATATCGTGGGCGTAAGACTGTTCAAAAGCGAAGCGGAAATTCCCAAAGATCTCGACTTCGTGGATAAGCCCGTTCGATATTGCTCAATGATCCAAGGAGCCAGGCTGGAGGCAAAAAGCTTCCTGGCGCGAGCAGACTGCCACGAGTGCAAGGGAGGCGCCGCCGGTCTGGGTCTGATGCAGTGCCCGGAGAATATCTCCAACGGATCTTTATATTTCAATAAGCTGCATAAGTGCGAGACTCCGGATGTAGGAATAAACATCGCCGCGAATATGCCGCGCCTTCTTCCCGGCGGCATAATTGCCACCTACGTGGCCCCTCTGGATAAGATGGCGATGAACCCGGATGTGGTGATATTTATAGGAAATGCAATGCATGCCAGGCGAATTGTGCAGGCGGTCATGTTCAAAGAGGGGGGCAGGTCCACATTCAATACGGCTGGAATTCAGTCTCTTTGTGTGGATGCCACGGCCTCACCCTATCTGAAAGGAGAGGTGAATGTCTCCTTGGGCTGCGACGGATCCGCGAAAAACTCCGGCCTGAAGGATGAGGATGTCGTGGTGGGCATTCCCTTCGCGATGGTAGAGAGCATCTGCAACGTCCTCAAGACCCACTACCCGGGCTGGGACAAGTTCATGAGGGGCTGAGGTTTTATAGCATATATTTATTCCGGGAGATTATTATGTTTGAACGGATACTAATTGCAACCGACGGCTCCAAGCATAGCGAAAGAGCCGCAGAGGCGGGAATAGAAATGGCCAGGCTCTACGGCTCAGCCGTCACCGTCCTTTTTGTTGTCGATATCGGCAAAGAGTATGGCCCCCTGGGGGATCTGATCTCAAAGGTTGCCGACGACCTGATCGCAGGCATAAGAAGCAATCTGCTAAATCAGGGCGGTGAAGCCACAAAAAGAGTAGAAGGGATGGCAGAGAAGGCAGGCATTGCCGTGACCAGAAAGATCACGGAGGGCTATCCGGCTGAAGACATCATTGCAATCGCAAAGGAAGGCGATATGAACCTCATCGTCATGGGCGGAATCGGAGTCACTGGCCTGGAAAGGTTCCTCCTGGGCAGCGTGGCCGATAAAGTGGTCAGAAGCTCCAATATTCCCGTGCTGGTGGTGAGAAAGGAGTAGCCTCACTCGGGGGCTCGCCACCAGTACAATTTCGGCCTCGCTGTACTTGTGCTCCCATAATCGTCAGGGCCGTTCGCTTGGCAGTTTCCACTTGAGAAGCACTCCCTCGTCCAACCGCTGCACGTCGCGAAGGGTCAGCCTGGGGAAATTATCTTTGAACCCCGGCCCGTCCACCAGGGTGGGTGCATTCTCTCCGCCGATGAGCATCGCTCCCATGTAGACACAAAGTTCATCCACCAGGCCGAGATTGAGGAGCGACCAGTTGAGCGTAGCTCCGCCCTCCACCATGAGACGCTTGACGCCCCGATCAAAAAGACGGGATAACAGCTCAGTCAGATCGACCCGCTCTTTTCCGCATACTATTATCTCACAATTTGAGGAGAGCCTATCCAGCCGTTCCTGCGGCGCAGAGCCGGTGACGGCCACCATGCACCCTGGTCCCAGGACCCTGGCATAGGACGGCGTTCTTGCCCGGCTGTCGGCAATAATGCGAAGCGGGTCTTCCGGCCAACCTTTCTCCCGTCTGGCCTCGCGAGAGATTAACGACTTCACCCTCAGGCTGGGATCGTCTGCCAGGACCGTTCCCACTCCAACCATGACAGCGTCGCTCTCTGCCCGGAGAAGATCGACCCTGGCCCTGTCCGCCTGACCGGAGATGCTCACCTGGCAGCGCTCAACGGAGCTGATCTTGCCGTCAGCGCTCATGGCGCTATTGATGAATACGAAGGGCCGGTTCAATGCTTCTGCCACCTTTGTTTTGTGCACCGGGTCTGATTAGCCAAGAGGTGCTAAATAGCTTGCCTGCCCATTATTATAACATGCCTCAAGCACGCGAGATTCTGCTGCAAGGAACCATAATCTATGGAGATGATTTCCAGGCAGAGGATGGCTACATCAGCATCCGGGATGGCATCATCCGGGAGTTTGGCTTTGAGCATGTAGACGCCAACTTTGAGGGCATTGTCTGCCCAAGCTTCG
>JAABPZ010000318.1 GCA_011391755.1 Methanothrix sp.
CGTTATTGTCGATATCTGCCGGGCGGGGCCAGGTCTGGGCAACATCGGGCCGGAGCAGTCGGACTACAATCAGGCCTGCAAGAGCGGCGGGCATGGCTGCTATCACAACATCGTATTAGCCCCGGCAAGCGTGCAGGAGATGTGCGACCTAACCCGGAAGGGCTTCGACCTGGCCTTTAAGTACAGAAATCCCGTGGTGATCTTGGCGGACGGAGTGCTGGGGCACATGGTCGAGCCTCTGGAGTTTCCCAAAGAGGCACTTCTGCCTGGCATTGACACCACCTGGGCGGTGAATGGTCGGGCGAAGACCAGAGGAAATCTGGTAACCTCAATTATGCTCAACTTCGATGATTTGGAGAAACACAACTACAAGCTGCAAGAGAAGTATGAACTCATAAAAGAGAATGAGGTGGCATGGGAGGGCTATCGACTGGAGGATGCCAGCGTTGTGCTGGTCTCCTACGGCATCAGCAGCAGGATTGCCAGATCGGCCGTGGATGCCGCTCGAATGGAGGGCATCAAAGCCGGTCTCTTCCGGCCCATCACGCTCTTTCCCTTCCCGGAAAAGGCGCTGCGCACGTTAGCCGAGCGCGGCTCTAAGTTCATCTGTGTGGAGATGAGCAACGGACAGATGCGTGAAGACATTCGCCTGGCCAGTGGCTGCAAGCCGGTAGAGCTGGTCTGCCGCTACGGAGGAAATTTGATCAGGCTGGATTCAATCTTGGAGAAGATCAGGGAGGTGGCTTAAGAATGGCGGCTATTGAAAAGGTGATTGGGGGGCATCCCGGCATATATGAGACGTTTCCCAGAAAAGGGGGAGCAGCTATCACTGCCACCCATTACTGTGCCGGTTGCGGACACGGCATTTTGCATAAGCTCATCGGCGAGGCCATGGCAGATCTAGGCATCCAGGATCGGTCTGTCGTGATCAGTCCGGTGGGATGCGCCGTTTTCGCCTACTACTATCTGGACTGCGGTCATGTGCAGGCCGCCCATGGTCGCGCTCCAGCTGTCGCTACGGGCATATCCCGGGCTGAGGACAACGCTGTCGTCATCTCCTATCAGGGAGACGGCGATCTGGCTTCCATTGGCCTGAACGAGACCATCCAGGCGGCCAACCGGGGCGAGAAGCTGGCAGTGTTCTTTGTTAACAACAGCGTCTACGGCATGACCGGTGGCCAGATGGCGCCTACTACCTTGATTGGAGAGGTCACAGCCACAACGCCCAATGGGCGCAATGCAGAGGAGCAGGGCTATCCCATTCACATCTGCGAAATGCTGGATACTCTGAAAGCGCCGGTATTCATCGAAAGGGCATCGCTTTCAGACATCGAGCATATCAGAAAAGCGCGCCGGGCGGTCAAGAAGGCTCTGGAGATTCAGAGGGACAAAAAAGGCTACGCCTTCGTGGAGCTGCTTTCTCCCTGTCCCACTATCCTGAGGATGGATGCAAAGGCCGTTGCCAAGTTCATCAATGAGCAGATGGAAAAGGAATTTCCATTAAAGCGATTCCGGGACAGATCCGCGGAAGCGGCGGCCATAACCAGACCGGAGAGCGACTTCTCCCAAGGAGCACTGGATAAGATCTTTGGCTGTGAGAGCGGGATATGCGTGCTGTTCCAGGAGGACCCGGAGTTTGTGGTCAAGGGCGTAAAGATTGCCGGCTTTGGAGGACAGGGGGTGCTGAGCATGGGGCTGGCCCTGGCCCAGGCAGGCTTTGGCAGCGGGCGCTATGTGTCTTATTATCCCGACTACGGTCCGGAGCAGAGGGGCGGAACCTCGAACTGCTCCGTGGTCATCTCCGGCCAGCCCGTCGGCTCGCCAGTGGTGGACCATCCCGATGTGCTGGTGGCCTTCAACCGCCCGTCTCTGGAGAAGTTCGCGCCCTCCGTCAAGAAGGGGGGCCTGATTCTCTACGACTCTTTGGCCGGACAGTTCCAGGCACCGGAGGGCGTGAGAGCCATATCCGTCCCGGCCACGGGAATCGCCACGGAGCGAGGAACAGCCCAGGCGGCCAATACGGCCATGTTCGGGGCCTTGATGCAGGCGGGCAATTTATGCCTGCCCCGTGAGGCTTATGGCAATGCCTTCCGTGTGACTTTTGCCAAGAAGCCCAAGCTCATAACCAAGAACCTGGATATTCTGGAGGCAGGGGCGCAGGCGGCAAGGGTGCTGGAGATGTCGGGGAGGAAGTAGACCAAAAATATTTTTTGTCTCCACGCGTTTCACGGAGGCGAACATGGTAGGTTTCGAAGTCGTTGTGTTCTTGCGCCTTTTTGTGGTGATCGATATGCAATGATTCGCTGTTGGCAATTTCGGAAATGATGAAGGAGAGATGAAACCTAGATTCCCGCCCACTCATAACGAGGCAGGCGGTTTCAGCCCAAGATCATGGTACAGTTGTTTTTGTTTTTCCAG
>JAABPZ010000319.1 GCA_011391755.1 Methanothrix sp.
GTGCTGTAGCTGCAGCCTAAAACCTGGCCCGCTTGCCTTACCCGGCCCCCTGCCGGCCCGACGACGCCCTGGATGCCATGCTTCTTGAGGGCCTCTAGAGCCTGGTCGAGCTTGTGCACATGCTGAATAGTAGTAGTAACGCCCACCTTCCAGGCCTTGAGGACCAGGGCTGCCTTCTCGACCACGTCTCTCAAGTCTTCTGTCATCCTGGCCTCCAGAAAGATGACATTGTCCGGCCCTTCCAAAAGCTGGGCATGGCCCAGATGGAGCATCAGGTCCACCTCCCGGACCAGCTGCATATCTACGTCGCAGGCCCCAAAGCAGGGGTCCCCTGAGATAATGACACGGGCTCGCGTCTTCTCCTCAATATGTCGAGCCAGTGCGGGCATGGCCCTCTTCAGCCCCTCGGGAGCCTGAAGGCCCACAAGGCGCGCCCCGCTCTTTTGGATAAGATCTATGGCTTTATCCAGGTCAAGATCGTAGCCGGAGAAGCCGGAGTTAGAACCAGCGGTCGAGTGTGCTCTGGCCACGTTTGTATTCCTCCTCCAGCCTTCCCGCCGTCTTTTCCACTCTCTCCCGATCAAAGTCCCGCTCTTCTACCAGGAAGGAGACGATCTCATCCACGCGGGGCTTTTTCATCCTGACCTCATAATCGTCCGTAACATGGGGATGAAGGAAGAATTCCCGGATCTGTGCGAAGCTCTCGATCTTCTCCTCCTGCTCGGCCAGGATGGATTCCAGATCTCCCTTCTCTCGGATCAGCTTTAAAGCCGTCTTTGGGCCGACCCGGGTCAGGCCGCTGTTGTAGTCGGTGCCGCACATGATGCCGATCTCCACGAGCTGCTTTCGACTGACGCCCAGGCGGGCCAGACCTTCCTCTAAATTGATTATCTCCGGCTCTACATCCACGTAAATGTTCTTCTTGGGAAGCTTCCGCTTGCCGGTGATGGCCAGGTTCCTCACTACCAAGGGGGCGCCAAAGAGAAGCGAATCATAGTCCTGGCTGCCCACCAATTCGACGTCGCCCCTGGCGCACATGCTGGCCGCCTGCGCTTCGCCTTCCGATGGGGCCTGAATGACGGGAAGCCCCATGGCCAAAATAAGCCTTCTTCCGTCCTCCAGGATCTCGGAGTTGATGCGGGAGGCCGCCTGGGCATACTTGAAGCCATCCTGGCCGGCGGCCTTTGCTTCTTCCCAGGCGGCTGCCGCCTTTTCCCTTGCCTCTGACCTCTGGGCAAGCGTTTCTGCCTTGAAGGAGGGCGGCTCTCCGTCGAAGATAAAGGCCACCTTGACCCCGGCTTCAATGAGATTGGCGGTGCGGTACAATAAACCGGATAGATGTGAGGTCACCCTTCCCTGGCTGTCCATGAGCGGCGTGCCGTCCTTTTGCCGGATTATGCTCAGGAACTGGTAGAGGGTGTTGAAGGCATCGATCGCCACCCATCTTCCGGAGAGATCCTTTATCTCGATCTTCTTTCTATGCAGCAGGTCTCCCAAATCAACGCCCATGGTTTATCCCTTGTTGCTCCTCCATGATAAATCCTCCATTCTTGCCTGAAGATCCTGATAATAATGATTTAAATACCAGTTTGCGAAGATACACATTTGGAGTGTTATTCATGATCGAGATTACAGAGGCGGCAGCCAATATGATAAAGCATAGCCTGGTGGAAGGCAAAGTGATCAGGATGTTCCTGGCGGCTATTGATTCTACCGGCGCGAATTATGGTCTGGCTTTGGGTGACGAAGAAGTAGGTGACAAGGTCTTTGAGAGCCGGGGCATGAAGGTCTACATGAGCCCGGAAGATACTGAAATGCTCAGCGAGACTATAATTGATTATGTGGACGACGATCGAGGAACCGGTTTCATCATTCGGGGCCCTGAGGATGAAGTATCAAGTTGTGGTTCTTGTGGCAATGTCGATAGCTGCGAGCATGATCACAGCAGTTGTGACCACGACCATAACCACAGCGGCTGCGGGCACGATCACGGCGACTGCGGTTGCAGCTAGTCATTTCTCAAATCTTTTTATTAATCGCAATCAAGCTAATCGCAATCCTTAAATATGATACGTGTTAGCATGGAGCATGTTGGCATTCACGGGATGATACGATTTGGGTGAGATTGGCAAGAGAGTAAGAATTGAAAGGATAATGGACAGAGACAGCGGGAACACAGTCATAATTCCACTGGACCACGGCATATCCGTCGGCCCCATCAAGGGATTGGTCGATCTGCCGGAGATGGTAAACAAGGTGGCCAAGGGTGGGGCCAATGCCGTTCTCCAGCAGAAGGGGATGGTCCGGCATGGACATCGCGGCTACGGTCGAGATGTCGGCCTGATTGTGCACATGAGCGCCTCCACCTCCCTCGGCCCCGACCCCAACAACAAGGTGCAGGTCTG
>JAABPZ010000320.1 GCA_011391755.1 Methanothrix sp.
CTGGAAAAACAAAAACAACTGTACCATGATCTTGGGCTGAAACCGCCTGCCTCGTTATGAGTGGGCGGGAATCTAGGGTGAAGAACTTCGTGGCAGAGTTATTTCGCAGAGACGGGAGACGGATTTGGGTCTCTATCCATGCCGGTGCGATAAATGACCAGAATAATATTGCTTCATCTTACCAGGGATTTCTGATAGATATCACGGAACACAAAATCGTAGAAGAGGCGCTGAAAAGGTCGGAGGAAAAATATCGAACCCTTGTAGAGAACCTCAACGATGTCATCTTTACCCTGGACAACGCTGGCCGCATCATTTACGTCAGTCCTGTAGTGGAGCCGCTGCTGGGATACAAGCCAGAAGAAGTAATTGGAGAAGATTTTGCGGGATTCATTCATCCCGAGGATCTGCCCGGCCTGATGGACAGTTTCTACAAAACGATGCAAGGCAAGCTTGAGCCTTACGAATTTCGCATAAGGGACAACTGCAATAAATACCGGCAGGTAAGGACCACCAGCAGGCCTGAGATCGACGAACTGGGTCGGTCCGTGGGAATATCAGGGCTCTTGTCCGACATCACCGAGCAAAAGCAAAAGGATGATGCCGAGCAGGAATCAGCGAGTAAGCTGGCCGCGATTATTGAGTTTCTCCCTGATGCAACCTTTGTCATCGATCTAGAAGGAAAGGTAATCGCCTGGAACAGAGCCATGGAGGAGATGACCGGGATCAACAAGAAGGATATGATCGGGCAAGAAGATCATGCTTATGCCATCCCGTTCTATGGTGAAAGACGACGACAGTTGCTGGATCTCTTAGATAAGGACGACAAAGAAATTGCGTGCAACTATCAATATGTGCAGCGAAAAGGGAACACCATCTGCGCAGAAATATTTACCCCGGCATTGTTCGGTGGCAGAGGAGCACATGTATGGGCAACGGGAGCGCCGATCTTCGATGCCAAAGGAAAGCGCCTGGGTGCCATAGAATCCATTCGCGACATCACCGAGAGCAAGAGAGCAAAAGAAGAGCTGCAAGAATCCAAAGACTACCTGGAAAAGATAATCAATTCCATAGGCGATCCCTTATTCGTCAAGAATCGGCAGCATCGATTTGTTTTGGTGAACAATGCTTTTTGTGCATTATCAGGCCGCAGTTGTGAGGAGCTACTGGGAAAGATGGACTACGACTTCTTCCCGGCAGAGCAAGTTGACGTTTTCCGGGAGAAGGACGAGCGGGTCTTTGAGACGGGAAAAGAGAACGTGAATGAGGAAACAATTACCGATTCCCAAGGGATCGATCGCACCATAATAACCAAGAAGACATTGTATACGGACATTTCCGGGAACAAGTTTATCGTGGGAATCATCCGGGATATAACCGAGCGCAAGTGGGCGGAAGAGGAGCTGCAAAAGACCAACCGGCAATTAAAGCAATCAATTGCCAAGGCCAACGAATTGGCCGGCCTGGCCGGAAAGGCCAACGCCGCTAAGAGCGAATTTTTGGCCAACATGAGCCATGAGATCCGCACGCCCTTGAACGGCGTCATAGGCATGACGCAGTTGCTCTTGGACACGGATTTGAATAGCGAGCAACAGGAATACGCCCAAACCATCAACAGTAGCGGAGAAGCGCTGCTGGCACTCATCAACGATATTCTGGATTTCTCCAAGATTGAGGCCAATAAGCTGGTGATGGAGATGCGAGACTTCGACCTGCACTCCGTTCTTAAGTATACAACCGATCTCCTGGCCAGGAGTGCCCAGGAAAAAGGCTTGCAGCTATCCTGCCAGGTAGAGCCCAACGTGCCTATGCTGCTGCGGGGCGATGCCGGAAGGCTCTGTCAGATTCTGGCCAACCTGGGAGGCAATGCCGCGAAGTTCACGAACCGGGGCAATATCCTGATCCAGGTGAGCGTGGAGAAAGAGGAAAAGAGAAAGATCACGCTTCGCTTTTCGGTCAGCGATACTGGAATTGGCATCCCGGCCAACCGATTAAAAGCCCTGTTCAGGCCCTTCACGCAGGCAGACGGCTCCACCACGCGCAAATACGGCGGAACGGGCCTGGGTCTGGCCATCTCCAAACAACTGGCCCAGATGATGAACGGCAAGATCGGAGCTAGAAGCGTTCCGGGAGTCGGATCGACATTCTGGTTCACAGCCAGGTTCGAGAAGGTTCCTGACAAGCAAGCAGAGGAAGAGGTCTTGGACAGCAAGGTGCAAAAGGCGCCGGAGACAGGCGGTGTTCTATCTCTAGCCGACAAGGTGCGCATCCTGTTGGTGGAGGACAATCCTGTAAACCAGAAAGTCGCCCTGGCCATGCTGAAAAAGCTGGGCTTGCGGACGGATGTGGTGGCCAACGGCCTGGAAGCGGTCGAGGCTCTGCAGACCGTACCTTACGATCTGG
>JAABPZ010000036.1 GCA_011391755.1 Methanothrix sp.
AAACATAACCATCGGCACGGAGGCCATCCAGAGCGAGGACGGCAAGACGGTGAATGTGTCTTCGATGGAGATTTTGCTGGCTAAAACTTGAATACTATTTTGGTACAGGTGGTGGGCTACTTCACCACCACGCAGGCATTCTCATCGAAAGGATTCGTTCTCATAGCCAGGGAGAATAGATAGGGGTAGTTCGAATTGAGATATCTCATGTATGTCATCCACTCCATGACCAGCAGGAAATACGCCCGTTCAATGTCGCCGGCCAGATGCTGGTAATCGGAATCCGGCCGCTCCTGAATGTCTCGGCGGTGCTCCAGTTCTTCTGTCAGGTGGAATACAGATCGAAGCAGATTGGTAAAGCTCTCATTCTCCAGCAATAGGGGGTTTTCCAGCAGTCTTAGGGAAAAACTCCGCTTAGAGCTCAAATAGGTGGATAGTGCCTTGATATCGATCTTCTTGATGTCGATGCTGTAACGGTGATTCTTGAATTTGTCCTGCACCCTGATAAATTCCTGATCGGACCACTGGTCGATTTTCACCAGGTCCCCGCTCAGCCGGCAGAGGTTAGGATCATTATCGGAAAGATAGGTCAAAAGCCAGGTGCCAATCTCGCTAAAAAAAACTCCTACTACTATGTTCATCTTCTCTTGTTTATTCTGCTTGGATCTATTGGCAAGCAGCCTATTGAGAATTAGAGTTACAAGCAGTACATTCAGGGGTAGATAGCCTAGAGAGTTGAAGACATAGTTTAAGATATTTTCAGCATCGCCAGTAACCAGATATTTCATGCCGTAGATGATCAAAGATAGCAGGATCAAGAAAATACCAAGGCGCGCTTCCCAACTCAGCTTCATTTCCATTGCTCAACTAGGGATCAATAGCTAAAAAAGTATCGATCGTCGGCTTCTCGCTCCTTTGAACAGCAACGATAATGATAGCCATCCGACAGATAACTTTACCTACATTTAATCACCTCTGGGAAAAAGGTGATTATATGTTTCCAGGACTTGGAGGATTAGGCGGAAGGGGCGGCATGAGCCCCAAGAAGATGAAAGGCATGTTGAAGAACATGGGCATTGATATCGATGAGCTTGAGAACGTCTCCGAGGTTATCATTCGCATGCCCGACAAGGAGATTGTCATAACCAATCCCTCTGTCGCGATCATGGATTCCCACGGCACACGAAGCTTTCAGATATCAGGCGATGTAGCTGAGCGCGCCGCATCCGGCGCAGTCCAGGAGACCACAGAAGAGCCCCCCATTGAGATCCCGGACTCGGACGTGCTGCTTGTAGCCGCTCAAACCGGCGTGAATTTACCGGAGGCAAAAGCTGCCTTGCAGGAGGCTAAAGGTGACCTGGCTGCCGCCATAATAAAGCTGGCATCGAAATAGACCGGTCAAAATTGCATGCCAGGCACTATTCGCGATCCCGTTCATGGAGCTATCCAGATAGATGAGCTGGAGCGGCATCTCATCCTGTCCCGACCGGTGCAGCGACTGAGGGGGATTAAGCAGCTGGGTCTGGTAGAGACGGTCTATCCCGGAGCGAGCCATAGCAGGTTCGAGCATTCTCTGGGAACCATGTACATGGCCGGGCGGATGGCCGAGCACCTGGGCCTCTGCCGGGATGAGGTGCGAAAAGTGCGCCTGGCCGGGCTTTTGCATGATCTGGGGCACTCGGCCCTCTCCCATGCCGTGGAGGGCGTTCTTAGCCGAAACCCGGACATACAGCCCAAATTGGAGGGGCGGCGTGTTTCCAGACATGAAGAGTTCACCCGCCAGATCATAACGATTCATCCCTTTGGAAAGGAGGCCTTACAGGTCGCAGAGAGGGATTTCGGTAACGACGACGAGTTATTTCTAGAGGTCGCCGACATAGCATCAGGAAAAAGGTCCCCTCTGGGCCAGATCATCGTGGGCGATCTGGATGCAGACAGAATTGACTTTCTTTTGCGCGATTCGCACCATTCGGGCGTCTCCTTAGGGCTCGTGGATACCGACCAGATACTTCAGGCTCTGACCATCAGCAATGGTCGCATTGTGCTGGCGGGGAATGGCGACTATCGGGCCGAGATGGCCCAGACCGCGGCCGAGTCGATGCTCATTGCCAGGGCCCATCACTATAATGCACTCATCTATCATCCAGCCGTTCAGTCCATCCGGGCCATGCTGCTGGCCGCATTGGAGCGCGCCTTGAGCCGGATGGATGCAGATGAGGCCAGAAGCAGTGTTGTTCAATTCTTCAGGGAGTATACTGACCCCGATCTTCTGGATTTCATCAGGCAGAGAGGAGACAACACCTCCCGAGATCTCTTGACGCGCATAAAATATGGCCAAGTTTTTCCCCTGGCGGACAGGTTTGACCACAGGTCTCTGTCGCCTGATATCAGAATGGCTCTCTCCACGGTTTCTCGTCATGGACGCATGAGAAAGCTCTTCGAGGACGCCCTCGGCAAAAAATATGGCGCATTGGTGGATGTCACGGTGGGCAGCGGAGTGCCAAGGTCCATGAGAACAGAAGCGAATGGATTTTTCTATGACGAGTCGGCCTTAGCAGCAGGCCTGGTCAAATCGTTGACCCGCCAGATCGCTATCTCCTTCTTCTCGGACGATAGGCCAGAGATATCATTAGATGAGGTCTGGAGCCAGGCAGAGCGGCTCCTCAACTTTATTCGCGACGAGAGCTACCTTCCCATTGACGGGCTACTGCTGCTGTTTTATACCCTGCACCAGATGCTCTCCGAGACTTACGGCCAGAAGATCCTCGTTCCCAGGATCAGAAACATAACCTGGATCTACCGCACGGTGGCCAGGATTAGGGATCTGGGGCTGGCCAGTCTCTCTAGCCTTTTCGACTACTCATTTCACTCCGACTATGGCTTTCCCTACAGCGAGAGGCTCTTCGAAGACATTCAGATCCTGGTTGC
>JAABPZ010000037.1 GCA_011391755.1 Methanothrix sp.
AATGGTATGATCTATCAGGACGAGCGGCACTACGAACAGAATAACCAGTGGCGGCAGCGATACGAATACATGCTCACTGCTGACGGCATAAAATACGCAGAAAAAGTAGCCGGCTCTTACAGCAAAGAGGCGGAGGCTCTCGCAAATCATCTCCGACTTGAAAAGCATACCATTCCTTATGATGTGGTGAGCCTTTATCTCAAGAGATATACGGGCAAAAAAACGCAAGATTAGACGATAGTGAGGCCAAATCGGCCATGAAAACCGCACCAAAAAAAATAGATTATTCGTCTGGCAAGCGGTCCAGACGAGTGCCTGCCATCCTATTTTAATTCATCTGATGTAGCTTATAGGGAGACTGCGGGAATGTCTCGACTGGTGTGGTAGGAGTCCATGCATCATTCAAGAACTGATAGATGCTCTCGCCTGTCCAGGCTACCGTCTTATCCTTCCCGGCGGCGCTGGCAGTGTAAACAGGTGACGCTGGAGACGGGGAGGTGTAATTATCTTTCAGGAAATCATAAATGGCATAGTTAGAGCTATTCATGGTAGTGTTGTTGCGGGTCATGTTCCTCTGCACCCCTGAGGCCTGGCTGGCCAGGGGAGCGGCAAAGCTGCTAGGCGTCCAGCTATCATTGAGGAAGGCGGCCATAGATGGTGTGGTTATCAGGGCGGTTTCTGCCGGTTCCGGCATAGCGGCTGGGTTATCCTTTAAAACCAACGACGGAAGAGCCATAACAGTAGGCAATAGCCCACCCAGAGCTACCAGAGCAAATAGCACAAGTATAATATGTTTCATGCAGTTTGCATTATCCCTCAGGTATCCATAAAGCTTTCCGTCGGTAAAGGCCTTTTAAGGGCAACGGATAAATCCCAATGGATAATAATATCGTTTTTCAGTCTTGCAGAATTTTTAGTTCGCTTGTAGTCGCTTGCGGGTGCTCCGATAGATATGCGGCCACTTGGGGGCGGTGCACCAGACGGCAGTTGATGCAGGTCCAAAACCTCTTTCCTTTTTTGGTCCTCACATACTTGCCAAGCTCCTCATCCTTGCATGGATATAAGGGGCAAAAGCAGTGCGTGCAGTCCTGATCAGGAAAGTGGTGGCAGGGATAATACTGGCAATTTTCTTTGCCTGTGGCCTGCACCGGCTGGTCGGCTACCTCCCGGATCAGGCACGGGTCATCAGTTACCAGTCCATCGGCCCCCAGCCGGAGGAGCCAGCTCGCCTCTTCTTTGCTATTGACGGTCCAGGGAAAGACAGCTATTCCCTGCAGATGCGCCTCCTTGAAGAGCCTGGCATTGACTCGCCTGGGAAAGATGGCCGAGGCTTTTGCCCAAATGGCCAATTGCACCGGATTTATGGGGAGCGAAGAGATGATGATGCCAGTCATAAGATCCGAAATGTCTGCTAATTCACATAGGCTGCTATGGTAAAAGGAGGTCACAATGCATTTTTTGCCATAAAGAGCTTCGGCCACCAGTCCTTCCAGGCCCTCTCCCTTCATCTCCACTACCAAGCCCAGGTCAAGCTCCCCGGCCAGAGATACGGCCTCTTTTAGAGTTGCAATTCTTCGGCTTTCTCTGAACTGTCCATCAAGGCCTCTCACCAACAGGGCTCTATGCTCCTCCAGGCTGAGATCTTCCACCAGGCCTTTGCCGTTGGTGGTTCTGTCCACGCTTTCATCATGCATCAAGACCAGTTCGCCGTCGCGAGAGAGCCTTACATCCAGCTCCACATAGTCGGCTTTGCACAAAGCGGCAGCCTTGATGCCTTCAAGGGTGTTTTCAGCGGCCAGGGCAAGAGCCCCCCGGTGACCTATGACTAAAGCCATTGACAGGAAGACGATTGGAAAATATATGACTTTTTGCTTCAAGCTGGCAAAGGATTATACTTCAAGAAAGACAGAGGTGAAATCCAATGCTGGATAATCTTGAAAAGTTTTGCAACCCGAAGAGGGATATCGCAGAGATCAACATCGATCCCCTGCAGCGGGGCGGGATTCTGACACCAGAGGCGCGTGCTGCTTTGCTGGAATGGGGGGACGGCTACTCGGTCTGCGACTTTTGCGCCGGAAGGCTGGATCTCATCAAGTCTCCACCAGTAGAGGAGTTCGTGCATGGCGTTCTTCCAGAATTCCTGGGCACGGATGAGGTGCGCGTCACCCACGGCGCACGCGAGGGAAAGTTTGCCGCCATGCATGCCCTTTGTGAGAAGGGCGACTTTGTGGTAATGGACGGCAATGCCCATTACACCACGGTTCTGGCGGCAGAGAGGGCAGGCCTGAAGATAGAGTATGCCTCCTCCAGCAAAGAGCCCGACTATGCCATATCTGCTGAAGGCTACATACAGGCCATCGAGCGGGCTTATGAGCAGAAGGGAAATGTGAGCCTGGCTGTCCTGACCTATCCGGACGGAAATTACGGGAACCTTCCTGATGCAAGGGCCATAGCAGACGCCGCTCATGACTACAGCGTGCCCTTGCTTCTCAACGGGGCTTACGCTATTGGCCGGATGCCCGTAAATGCCCGAGATCTGGGGGCGGACATAATCGTAGGCAGCGGTCACAAGTCCATGGCCGCCTCCGGACCTGTGGGCGTTCTGGGAGCAACGCAGGAGTATGCGAAGGCCATTTTTAGGCTCTCTTCCGCCAAGAAGAACAAAGAAGTTGAGCTTTTGGGCTGCACTGTGCGCGGCGCTCCTCTCTTGACGCTGATGGCGTCTTTTCCGGCAGTTGTAGAGCGCGTGCGCCATTGGCCGGAGGAAGTGGAGAAAGCCCGCTGGTTTTCGGCTGAGATGGAGAAGCTGGGCATGAGCCAACAGGGGGAACGGCCCCATAACCACGATCTGATGTTCTTTTTAGCGGAAAACCTCTATCAGATCTCCCTGACGGCAAAGAAAGGACGCTATTTCCTTTACCGGGACCTCAAGGAGCGCGGCATTGGCGGCATCAAGCCCGGTCTCACCCGCCAGTTCAAGCTCTCCACCTATGGTCTTGCCAGAGAGGAGCTGGAGAAGGTCTTGCAGGCGTTTGGCGAGATCATAGAATCCCATCGCCCGACATGATCGATTGGGAGGAAGAAAAACGATTAGTTCGCGACGTATCTCCTTGGCGCTGGTTACCTTAGCGCTGATTTTGGCTTTCACGGTGCCAGCCTGTGCCGGAGCAAATGAAACTTCTATCGATTGGTTTATGAGGGGTCTTGATCTTTACAATCAGGAAAAATTCAATGATTCCCTGCAGGCCTACAATAGGGCTCTCGAGCTGGACCCAAATGATTTCGAGGCCTGGAACAATAAAGGAATTGACGAGGGTCTTTTAGGAGGGTACGACGCGGCGCTCCAGTCTTTTGGGAATGCAGTGGCCCTCAATGAATCTTATGCCGAGGCCTGGTACAACATGGGAGTCATTTACGACTTTAAGAAATCCTTCTACACAGCCGTCCAGGCATACAAAAAAGCCACCCAGCTCAATCCAGCCTATCAAAAGGCCCTGGTGAGAAGAAATATCGATACGGATGTGGTAGCAGGCTCTCTTTTGCCTGCGGCAAGGTGGCATTTTTCTCCTGGCCTAAAGCTGATGCCTCGGCCCGGGGCTCTGCTCGCAGAGAAGTGTAGCTGGAGATATCGGGATTGATCCACATGGCTGCAAAATCCGATCGTAAAGAGATATTTCCATTGCTCACCTGCAAAATGTCGCCTTTGATCGACCCGCTGGCAGCATCATAGTCACCTGGTCTGGCTCAATTCCCGTTACCGACCATTTCAATCTGAATGGAGAAGAGAAAATGTTATGCATAAAAAAATCCCGAATCGGATGGACTTAAAAGAGAGAAGGAAAAAGGATACTGGGCCGAAAATCCCGGCACCCGAAATCTCTCTGATTTACCTTCCGCCCATTCATATGGGTATCCCGCTGATATCTCCAACTCCGGTCTGGATCTTATCCGCGTACTGGTGAATGTCAACGAACCTTGAGGCTGGCTTTGCTGGCTCTGCCGTCTGTTCCTCAGATGCGTTAACAACGGGGGACGCTGGTGTCTCTACTTTGGGCTCCTCGATGATCGCAGGAGTGTAGCTGGTGATATCCGGGCTGATCCACATGGCGCTGAAGTTGCCGCTACCCACTTTCTTTCCACCGCTGATCTGGGTGAAGTTGCCGTTGATGGTATCATTGGCATAGGTGCCGGTCATCTTGGTGGTGATGCTCTCTTTGTCCTTTTGAGCTGTCAATGTCAGATCCACCTTGTTATCTGTGAAGGAACCCATAACGTCGGCATTCCAGGCTTTTCCACCCTCTGGCTCATACTTGGCCTGGCCGTACAGATCGCTTCCTTCCTGATTGAGGACCATGGTAATGGGGCCAGTCTCTATGCCCGTAAAGGACCAGATGTAGTTGAGATTGGGGCCGGTACCCGACTGCGTGGCAACAGCAGTCTCGTTCGCCGGGATACTTTCATTTGTCGAAATGGTCTTCGTAATACTCGTATTGTTGTCGGTCTGCCCCAGAGACAGGCCGGTGAAGAGGGATACAAGCAGTAGAGAAATAATCATGCTTCTTTTATTCATAATATGCCTCCGATTTATTTCCACCTTTCAGCGATAGGCTTTTCGTCATTTGCCTATAACGGCCCTAGTCTAACCTTCTACTTTATAAGCTTATCATACGCAGATATACCTGTACCATCAGTTAATAACTACGTAATTCAATATATCCGTCAGGTGAATTTGCTTTGAATCGTGGCCGACTTCTCGTCAAGATTAATCGAATCTGCGCCTGGATGCTTCTTATCTTCATGATCATCTTCCTCATCTCAGGATACGCCTGGTGGAATAGAACATTGCTGCCCCTGCAGCAGGCCATAAATATGCACACCAAGCTGGACTTATTTCTGGTCTTCTTCTTCCTGGTGCATGTGCTGATCAGCATCAGATTCACTTTAGCACGCTGGAGGGTGGGCCACGGACAGACGGTAAATTTGCTGCTCATAGTAATCGGCATTTTATCATTCTGGTTTGTCCTTAGCATCCGCTGACTACTTTGGCACCGCAAAGCTTATCTCACCTAGCGTTACTAACTTAAAGTTCAACAGGTAATAATCGAGTGATGATATTGGATCCAGTTGAGCTTTTAGATATCCTGGGGAACGAAAATAGGAGGCGCATACTTCAGCTCCTCTCTTTTCGCCCTTTTTACTTCAATGAGATGGCCAAGCGACTGGATGTCGGACCAAAGGCCGTCATCGATCATCTGGTGATGCTGGAGAGAGCCGGCCTGGTGGAATGCTATCAGGACACGGGAAGAAGAAAGTATTTCCGCATAGTTCGAAAGACGATCCTGGAGGTGGCGGTCTCGCCTCATTCTTACGGCGTAAGAGCCTTTCACTCTGAGGATGCACCAGCGGTAGAAGATAACGGATTGGTCCCGGACATGAAGCTTTTACGCGACGAGCTCTTAACCCTGGAGGAAAAGAGGCTTGAACTGCGCGCTCTCTTGGATGGAATCGAATCTCGAGAGATGGAGATCAAACATATCGCTTGCAGCGCGGCCAGAAGCTATGCAGAAAACCAGCTGGAGGCAGAGATCCTGACGGCACTCCTCTCCGGCGATGCTGATGCAACGCATCTGGCCATGAGGCTGGAAGCTCCCGAGATTGTGGTAACAGATCGACTAAAGAGGCTGGAAGAGCGTGGCGCTGTGCATTTGTTAGATCAGGAATGGAGCATTAGATAATGGAAAAAGTTGTCTCTCTGCAGCTTCGGGTTGCGGAAGCCTATCACAAAGATGCAGGAAAGGGCGTGGCCAGGATTGGAGCGGTTGCATTGACCTCCCTCTCCCTGGAAAACGGCGGGGTGGTGGAGATCAAAGGAAAAGACAAGCTCTACGCCATCGCCTGGCCCGGAAACCCTGATGATCCAGAGGATCTCATCAGAATTGACGGGAATACCCGCGCCAACCTGGGTGCGGGGATAGACAGCAAAGTTGTTATCACCCGGGCCGAGGCAAGACCGGCTCGAAAGATCGTTGTCGCTCCTACGCGCCAGATCCGGCTTATGGGCGGGCCGCAGTACTTGCTTCGTATGCTGCAAGGAAGAGCGGTTGTCAAGGGTGAGATGCTGCGCGTGGAGATGATCAATAGCAGCCTCAACCTGGCCGTGGTCAGCACAATGCCAGCCGGTGCGGTAATCGTAACTTCCGAGACTATCATCAGCATCACCAGAGAGACTTTAGAAGAGCTGGCACTGCAAGTGCGAGATATCTCTTACGAGGATATCGGCGGCCTTTCCCGCGAGATCAGAGAGATCAGGGAGATGATTGAAGTCCCACTGCGTCATCCGGAGCTTTTCTCTCGCCTGGGCATCAATCCACCTCGCGGAGTGCTGCTCTACGGACCGCCCGGAACGGGAAAGACGCTCATCGCCCGGGCCGTGGCCAGCGAGACCGACGCCAACTTCATATCCATCTCCGGTCCTGAGATCGTCTCCAAGTTTTATGGAGAAAGCGAGCAGCGGCTGCGCCAGATCTTCGAGGAGGCCGCTAAAGCCGCTCCCTCTATCATCTTCATCGATGAGATCGACTCCATCGCTCCCAAGCGAGGCGAGGTCACAG
>JAABPZ010000038.1 GCA_011391755.1 Methanothrix sp.
CTCCTGCAAGTCCTTGACCTCGTACTTATTGGACTCGTAATATAACCAAATGTCATCAACGTATTTGGTCTCCTTCCAGAGATTGCTTCCAACTCACTATCAGAAAGAGATTCATCTTAAGTAACTTGGTCTTGTTGTTGGCCATCATATCTTAATATGGTCCCTAGAATATCGCTTTATCGAGGAACGATTGGATAGCGAGGAACAGTGGGATCATGAACTATTTTTTTCGCGTCAGCAAAATTGCTTTTATCTGAATCAAGCATATGGGTCGATGAAAAGTAATATACCTTACTCCGATCTATTTTTCGGGGTTTATTTTTTTCATCAATATCTTTGAGTCTCTTCAAGAATACAGAGAATAATATAGTATTGTCAATTATATTCATGTGGTGCCAGGGCATTACATCATTGGGATTTGTTAATCCATCCCCCGATGTATTCTTGAGCAGTTCTTCAAAGGTGGGTATTTGCCATGATACAACTGGCATGTATGACATAGGACCTTGTTTCATTTGCGGTGCATAATACACGATTTTGCCGGAGTCCCAGAGGAGATCAATATGTGGAAGTGGAGCTGCACATAAAGTACCAATCCAATTTTGAGCATTTGCAAGCTCATAGGCTCTTGCGATTGCTTCCCCGAAAGTCACTTTAGGATGCCAAATTACATCGCCAAATGTAATTGCACCTCTTAAAGGAAACGCATTGCTCATGCCGGTTTCTAACATATAGCGTGAATAATCCACTAGCCTTTCCAATCCCTCCTTAGTATTTTCTCCGCCCGCAAATATTGTGTCAGAAACCAAATGAAACTGGGGCAAACGAAAGCGTTCAGCACCTTTTTCAGCCAATTGGATCCACTGGTCAACTCTGTCAGCTTGCACCTTCGGTGGCAAATAAGCAAAAGTTCTTTAAATCCCAGCAAATCGCAAACGTAGCAGTACATCTTATTTGCCGCTTCTGTTTGGACTGAATTACCACTCATAGGACTATCTGCCTTCCTTATTCCCTTGAATCCCTTATTCTGGCTCACTTAACCACCTTGCTTCTGGCCTCAACTTTGCCTGGCGCTCTGGCCTAGGCCGTCCTATATCAGCTTTTAATATATAATGTGAGTCTAGTCTAACTGTCTTCTCTCAAGAGAATGGGCCTTCAGCCTCGCGAGCAATATATCTTCAAAGCCAACAAACGGGTTCTTTATCAATTGGCTTATCTAGTGAATCTAAAGCAATGCCAAATCCTCGCCGTCACCCATCTCCCAAACCTTTATCTCCTATCACCTCTTCCCTCCTTTAGTTCCGGAATGTGACCCGTTTTGGGTCGAACCGGTATGGGTGAAAAGAAATGAAGTCTTTTTACAGTTATATCAGTGATGCCTGGTCCTCTCCTCGAGAGGGATACGTAGGCGCACTGCGGCAGGACAGGCTCAAGGCCTGGCGCCAGGAAAGCACCGTGCAGAGGATCGATAGGCCCACCCGCCTGGACAGGGCGCGGGCGCTCGGCTACAAGGCCAAGCAGGGCATTATCGTGGCACGTGTCAAGGTAAGACGCGGCGGTCGGCGCAAGTCCCGTTACGAGAGGAACCGAAAGACCAGCAAGATGGGCGTGAACGCCATCAGCATGGGCAAGTCCATTCAGAGGATCGCCGAGGAAAGAGCCGGCAGGCGGTACCGCAACATGGAAGTTCTCAACTCCTACTGGGTGGCCGAGGACGGCAAGCAGAAGTTCTACGAGGTCATTTTAGTGGACCCCTGCGCTCCCTCCATCATGAATGATAAGAACCTTAAATGGGTCTGCAATGATGTTCATCGCGGCAGGGCCGTGCGCGGCAAAACATCCGCTGGTCGCAAGGGCAGAGGCCAGAGGCACAAGGGCTTCGGCACTGAGAAGACTCGCCCCGGCATCAGAGCCCACGACGGAAAAGGAAAGTAAGTGATTGACAAGGTCTCTTTCCGGGCCTTTGTGGCAGCAACGGAAGACGAGGGCCGCGTGCGCGAGGCGCTCGCCGTCTTCGTTCCTCTGGACCGGATATCATCAGTCGCTGCAGCGGGCCATTTCGGAAACGAGATAAAAATACTGGAGGCGGAGCTGCGCAAGCGCGAGGCTGCCGCTTTCTTTCAAATTCTTCGCGAGCAGCTTCCAACTGAAGACCTGGCAAAGCTTCGCCGGGAGATCCCGGACCGGTTGGAGGGGGAAAGCCACTTCCACCTGCGCCTGGACAAACAGGCCGCCTACAAAGGCCTGCTGCGCCTGACCAACTCCAAGGATGCCCTGGACACAACCGTTCTCGTCAAGACCTATCCCGCCCGGCGCGAGTCGGCCTTGAAGATCATCAGCGAGCTCATATGAGTTTTTTCGAATGCCTTAGCGCCTTTCCGGAAGGTGCGGCCTCAGCCAGCCGCATGGCCCTGACTGCGAAGGGACTGGGCTATCAAGGCATAATCATCTGCAACTCTGAGCCCGGCCGAATCTTCATGCCCCAGGCAGCGGAGAAGATTAAGGGGATTGAAGTGGCCGTGGGCGTAGAGGTGACGGCGCCGGGCAGCAAGGCGCTGAAAAGCCGCATCTCATCTCTGCGTTCCAGATATCCATTTATCGTGGTTCGGGCCGGATCGGAGGAGACAATCCGGGCGGCCTCGGAAGATCCCAATGTGGACCTTCTCATGCATCCCTGCGACGTGCGGCGTCCTTTAGGCATCGCCACAGCCCGAGCCGCCAAGCTAAATCAGGTCTCCATCGGCTTTGACCTGAGTGGCCTGGTGCACCTGCGGGGTGCCTCACGTTCTCGTTGGCTGCAAGCGGCTCGCCGCAATCTGCAGCTTGTGAGAAAGTTCGAGCTACACCCGGTTATCACCGCGAGCGCGAATTCTCACCTTGACCTGCATTCTCCCCGTGACCTGGTGGCTATGGCAGAGGTGGCGGGCTTTGAGCAGGATGAGGCTAAAGAAGCTTTGCGTCGGTCGGGAATACTGCTGGCCCTCAATCGCAGAAAATGGGTCGGCCCGGGAGTAGAGCTCCTATGAGAAGCCGACTTCCCGTGCTGCGGGGCAGAAGGCGCTACATGATCTTCGAGCTTGTGTCGGAAGGCGAAATTTCGCCCAAAGATCTGATGAGCGAGATTAACTCATCTCAGTTTTCCCTTTTCGGCGACGAGGGAGCAGCGAAAAACCATCTCAAAATGATCGCTTTCAATGGCCGCTATGGCCTGATCCGTTTTTCCCATATTCATGCCCAGGAGACACGGGCAACATTGGCCACGGTTCATTCCATTCACGGGATTCGAGTCGCCATCCATACAAAAGGCGTCTCGGGAACAATCAAATCCGCTACAGAAAAGTATTTACCAAGACTGAGCAAAATAAGTGCTGAAAGCGACAAAAGAAGAATCGAACTGAGAGACGTTTCCGGGTGTATTATTCGCACCCATGGTGTAAAAGTCGATCTATGTCCGGACGATCGCAATAAGTGCATAGGATCAGACACCCAATATTTGGGGCTGACCTCTTTTGATTTAAGTGGAGGACACGAGGATGCAGATGGCACCGCAGATGGGTTATGACAGGGCTATTACCGTATTCAGCCCTGACGGCAGATTATTTCAAGTTGAATATGCCCGCGAGGCCGTGCGGAGAGGAACGACGGCTGTGGGCATCAAGTCAAAAGACGGCGTGGCTGTACTGGTAGATAAGAGAATCACCAGCCGGCTCATGGAGCCCAAGTCCATTGAGAAGATCTTTCAGATAGACACGCACATCGGCGCCGCCACTTCTGGCCTGGTAGCAGACGCCAGAGTCCTGATCGACAGATCCAGGGTAGAGAGCCAGATCAACCGGCTGGTCTACGACGAGCCCATTGGTGTAGAGGCCCTGGCCAAGAAGATCTGCGACTTCAAGCAGCAATATACTCAGTACGGCGGAGTTCGGCCCTTTGGAACGGCGCTGCTCATCATTGGCGCAGAGGAGGATAGAACTCGCCTCTTTGAGACCGACCCGTCCGGCGCTTTATTGGAATACAAGGCTACGGGCATTGGAGCCGGCAGATCGTCTGTGATGGAGGTCTTCGAGGAGAAGTATAGAGAAGACCTCGCCATGGATGAGGCCGTACTCTTGGGCCTGGAGGCGCTCTACAAGGCTGCGGAAGGCAAGGTAGAAGCAGCCACAACTGAGATTGGCATCATCAAACTGGGCGACAAGAAGTTTTACAAGTTGACGGAGAATGAAGTTGCCACTTATGTTGAACGTATGAAGGCAGCGCTCGCCGCCAGCAAAGTTGAGAAGGGGGAGAAAGGAGAAAAAGGAGAGGCATAGGAATGGTCAGACTGGATGATGCAGTTCCTGCGCGGCTCAAGACCCACGGAACCACCTTTGAGGTTTTAGTGGATCCCGATGGAGCCCTGGCCCTGAAGAGGGGGGACCGCGTCAACCTGGAAGATATCCTGGCAGTAGAGGATATCTTTGAAAATGCCTCTCGTGGAGACCGTAGCCCGGAAGAAGATCTGCAAAAGGCCTTCGGCACGTTGCAGGTCCTGCCCATTGCCGAGATCATCATTAAAAAGGGCGATATCAGCCTGACGGCTGAGCAGAGAAAGCAGTTCATAGAGAATAAACGCCGCCAGGTCATAGAGGTCATAGCCAGAAATGCTATCAATCCCCAGACCAAAACACCTCATCCGCCTGGAAGAATCGAGCAGGCCATGACCGAGGCCCGCGTCAATATCGACCCCACGAAATCCATCGATGAGCTGGTCAAGATCGCCATGAAGGCCATCCGGCCCCTAATCCCTATCCGATTCGAGGAGGTTGAGGTGGCGGTAAAAATCCCTTCCGCGTATGCTCCCAAGGCTTATGGCGAAGTTGCAGCCTACGGCAAGCTCATTCGGGAGGCATGGCAGAACGATGGCTCATGGATTGGCGTGGTCCAGATACCGGCGGGCATGCAGACCGAATTCTACGCCCTTATCAACCGGCTGACCAGAGGCGAAGCTGAGACGAAGCTTCTTAAGCATTGAGGATGGGAGTTAAAAGCGCATGGATCGCAAGGTGGTAGTACCAGGTGATCTTCTCTCTGAGGATGCCAAGAGGTCGGGCGAGGGGACGTATGTAAAGAATGGAAGCGTCTACTCCTTGCTATATGGTCTTGCGAACTTTAGGGATAAGATAAATGTCATACCCCTGGCGGGAAAGTATGTACCCGTACCGGGGGACAACGTCATAGGTGTCGTGAAGGATATAACCTTCTCCAATTGGATCGTGGATATAAACTCGCCCTACGATGGGCTGCTGCACATCTCTGAGTTCCCAAAAAGGATCGAATCGGAAGAGATGTCCAAGCATTTGCACATTGGCAGCTCTATCATGACCCGGGTGACGGATGTAGATCCCACTATGAAGGTGGAGCTTACTTTGAACGACAAAAAGCTCGGCCTGATCAAGGCCGGCCAGGTCATCGAGATAAGCCATACAAGAGTTCCCAGGCTCATAGGCAAGGGCGGCTCCATGATCAGCATGCTGAAGAAAGAGGTAAACTGTAACATCTTCGTTGGCCAGAACGGCAGAATCTGGATCCACGGGGGTACAGAGGATATGGATCTGGCTCTGAAGACCATAACTCTGATTGATAGGGAAGCCCATACCAATGGTCTCACGGACAGGATTGTGGACTTCCTAAAGACGGAGAAAGGGGCCAGAAGTTGATCGCTATGGATGAGACTGATATATCATTTTTCAAAGATGGACTGCGCCTGGATGGCCGAAAGGCAGATCAGCTCCGACCTGTGAAGATCGAGGTGGGAGTCCTGGCCAGAGCAGACGGCTCATGCTACATCGAGATGGGTGGAAATAAGGTCATTGCGGCAGTATACGGGCCCAGGGAGGTACATCCCAGACACTTGCAGGAAGCAACCCGGGCTATTGTGCGCTACCGGTACAATATGGCCTCCTTCTCCGTTGAGGACCGAAAACGACCGGGGCCGGACCGAAGGTCTCAAGAGCTTTCCAAGGTCAGCCGGGAGGCGCTGGAGCCGGTCATACTGACCAGCTTCTTCCCCCGATCGGTCATAGATGTCTTTGTAGAGGTGCTTCAAGCCGATGCGGGGACCAGGACTGCCGGTATAAATGCGGCGGCAGTGGCTCTAGCTGATGCAGGGATACCCATGAAGAGCATGATATCGTCCTGTGCGGCGGGAAAAGTGGCAGATACCATAATTCTCGATCCCATGAAAGAGGAAGATAACTTCGGCCAGGCAGACCTGCCCATTGCCATGACTCCGGGCGGAGACATCACCTTGCTGCAAATGGACGGCGGCCTCACCCCGGACGAGTTTCAGAGAGCAGTGGAGATGGCCATGAAGGGTGCGAGAGACATCTATGAGATGCAAAGAGAGGCTCTGGTGAAGAAATACAGCCAGATGGTAGAACAGCCTGGGCGAGAGGAGGTGCATGTCTGTGACTAACGTCATCTCCGAGATAAAAAAGGACTTTATTTACAACCTGCTGCTCAAAGGAGAGAGAATCGATGGCCGTACCTTTGATCAGTACCGGGAGATATCCATCCAGAGAGATGTGATCAGAAAGGCGGAAGGCAGCGCGCTTGTTAAATTAGGCTCCAGTCAGGTGCTGGTGGGCGTGAAGATGCAGCCCGGAGAGCCCTTCCAGGATACGCCCAATAAGGGTGTCATCATCACCAATGCTGAGCTGGTGCCGCTTGCCTCACCTTCCTTTGAGCCGGGTCCGCCCAATGAGGTGGGAATTGAGCTGGCGCGCCTCGTGGATCGCGGCGTGCGTGAATCCAAGGCAGTGGATCTGGAGGCGCTTTGCATTATACCCGGCAAGCAGGTCTGGATCATATTCATAGATGTGCATATCCTGGATGACTGTGGAAATATCCTCGATGCTGCGTCGCTGGGCGCTATCGCCGCGCTAATGTCCACTAAGGTGCCGGCAGCGAGGTATGGCCTGGGCGAGGACTACATCTTGCCCCTAAGAGATATTCCCATAGCTACGACGGCCATTGAGTTCAATGACGTCTTGATGTTTGATCCCGGTGTGGATGAAGAGGCTATCGCCAACACCCGTCTCACAATTATATCTACGATGAACGGCAATATCTGCGGCTCACAGAAGAGCGGCACGGGAATGCTTAAACCTGAACAGGTCCACCGCATCATTGATATAGCATGTGAGAAAGCGAAAGAAATCCGGGAAAAGTTTCTGGAAGCATAAACGGAAGTTACGATCATGGCAAAGCAGACTACAAAAGGAAGGAAGAGCAGGTCCGCAGCCCGGTTTGGTCCCAGGTACGGCCGCAAATCACGAAAGCAAGTGGCAGATTTGGAAGAAAAGAGCAAGGCCTCTTATGACTGCCCTTCGTGCAATAGGAATAGAGTAAGAAGAACAAGTACAGCCATCTGGAGCTGCAGCAAATGCGGCTACACCTTTGCGGGCGGCTCTTTCCTGCCGGAGACGTCTCTGGGCCGTTCAGTGATAAGGTCTCTCAAGAAGACCCTTGAGGCGGCTTAGAAGATGGCTTATAAGTGCACCAGATGCAAGAAGACTGTGGAGGTTGATTACGAGTACAGCGGCATACGCTGTCCGTATTGTGGGCATAGGATCCTGATGAAGGAGCGGCCCACCACGGTCAAGAAGATGCAAGCCGTCTGATGATCGTCACCACCTCGCGCGATCCTTCCAGCAAGGCGAGAAGGTTTGCTAGAGCCATGGCCTCGTTCCTGTCTCTGCCTTATGTGAATCGGGGAAAGCAAAAGACAGGAGAGGACGAAACCTGGCTGGTGGTGATAGAGGACCACGGCAATCCGGCAGGTCTGGTCAAGCGCTCCTCGGAAAAAGAGGAGCAATTGAGCTTTCGGCTCTCAGGAGAGACCGAGGCAAGACGGCTCAAGATGAGCGTGCCGAAGGTTGCCGGCAAGGGCATAGTTGCTCTTCCTATTGCACAGTTCTTTGAGCTGGAGTGGCTCGGCGAGGTCGAGGCCGTTCCTGCTCAGGGGCGCATAATCTGGGTTGCACCTGGTAATATTGATTTCATAGATGAGGGTCAGGCCAAATTCAGGCTGAAAGTATGAAGGGTTGTGCACAGTTCGTGTTTGATAGCCCTCATGCCGCAGTGATCTATCAGGCACTTCTGCCCGAACTTGGAGACGAGCTGCATAGGTCCAATGTATTACTGGGCCTGGAAGGCGGTTCTATTCGATTGGAGATCCGGGGCGAGGATACAGTCTCTCTCCGGGCAGCTTTAAATACCTGGATCAGGTTGGTTAAGATCGCATTTGAGATGGTGAGTTTATGAGTGGCGAATTGCCTCCGCAGATACAAAATCAGTTGGCTCAGCTCCAGCAGCTCCAGCAGCAAGCTCAGGCTGTCATGGCTCAGAAGGGCCAGATCGAAGGTCTGATCAGGGAGACTGAAGCGGCGTTGAAGGAACTGGAGAAGAGCGCAGACGATGCCGTTATATACAAGGGCGTCGGGGAACTTCTCTTTAAAGCTGATAAGCAGAAGCTGATAGAAGAGCTGAAAGAGAAGAAGGATATGAATGAAATCCGGAAAAAGAACATGGCCAATCAGGAAGAACGCATTCAGGGCCGGTTCACTCAGCTTCAAGAGCAGCTTAAAATGGCATTAGGTCAGGTGCCGCCCAAGGGCGGCTAAATCCATTTGCGGGCCCGTGGCTTAGCCAGGATATAGCACCGGGCTTCTAACCCGGGGGTCGCGGGTTCGAATCCCGCCGGGCCCGCCTTATTATTACTATTATTATTTTAGGAGGATTTATGTGCGAACTTACGGTTTACCTTTTGAAAGGCAACTCTCGCGAAAGGGCTATGGAAGGCGTGGTCAGGCTCATGGCCCATAACGGCAAGGTGCTCATGGAAGGCATCTTCGGGGATTCCATGGAGGTAGAAGGGCGGCTGGCCGATGTAGATATCATGTCCCAGTCGGCGAATATCATCGCGAATTAGGCGAATTAATTGAATTTGACCGATGCGTTGTTCTCAATCCATCCAAAAAATATAATACTTGTTTGAATGCAATACGCAGATATTCTGCACTATGGCCAACATCAGAAATTTTTTTGAAAACTTGGTACAAATCATATTTTAGTCATCGCATTACAATTCCCATTCCGGACCCCCCCTAAAAAAGGGCAATAATTTCCGACCAGGGTATTCCCTGGCGAGCCAGGCTCATCAATCAGGCAGAGGTGGTTGGTCGCTGCAATGTGTTCTTTGTTACGCATGCAGTGGTCCCGCACTCCAAGGAAAAATTAGATCAAATAATTATTGGCGATTTTGGAGGGGGGTCCGGAATGGGAATTACAAGTACATTCCATGTTTTTTTCTCTGTTGTATCACGTATGAATATTAATTTATATAATAAGTGTAGTTTATATTCCGATAATGATCATTA
>JAABPZ010000321.1 GCA_011391755.1 Methanothrix sp.
CAACCTCTTAATAGGATTTAGCTCATGGCGCCGGCAGCTTTCTGCCAGGCCATGATCTTCTTGGGACTGATGCCTGTCATCTTCGCCAGGCTGCCGGCCTTTGCCCCTGCCAGATCCGCAGCCGTATTAATTCCCGCCAGGGCCAGCTTCTCCAGGGTCTTGGGCCCGATTCCCGACAGAGCCACCAGGCCGTCGCCTTTTGCCTCTGCAAGGGGCTTTGCTTTTTTCTTCGCCGCGGCCCCAGCAGCTTTCTTAGCCTTTGGCTTCGCATCCTCTTTTGTTTGGGCAGGATCGGCCTTTTCCTGAGCTTTCTTGGCCTGCCACTCCAGGAAGTTGCAGTGCGGGCATCCCAGATCCCAGGGCCTCTTGCCCTTGTTGATAATCCGGGTATGGAACATGCCATGCACATCACAAATCTTGTCGGTTACAATCAAGGTTCCAAACCGGGGTAGAGGCAGAGTAAACCGGCATTCCGGATAGCCGGAGCAGCCGATGAAACGGGTGCCCTTGTGGCCGCGCCGAATTATGAGGTCGGATTTGCACTTTTGACAGGTGCCCACGATCTTGTCGGTACGCAGGCCATCCTTGAGCGACTGGCCGATTCCTTCCTGGTTTGAAGTTAACTCATCGAATACTGATGTGAGCATGACCCGCGACTTCTCGATGACCTCGTCCTCCTTGATATTTCGCTCTGAGATAAGGGTCATATCATTCTCTAAAGTCTGGGTCATCTCCGGCTTGGTAATGGTGGGCGCATACTTTTGCAGCGTGTCCACCACAGCATAAGCGGTATTGGTGGGCCGCATGGGATTGCCCTGCACGTATGCGCGCGCATAGAGTTTGCTGATGATATCGTGCCTTGTGGACTTGGTTCCCAGCCCCAGATCATCCATGATCTTGATGAGCTTGCCCTGACCGAAGCGAGCCGGGGGCTGCGTCTCTTTAGCATCGACAGTGTGACCCAAGACCGCCAGGCGCTCGCCTTCCAACAGCTTCGGCAAGATATGCTCCTCAGCTTTGCTGTAAGGATAATAGTATCTCCAGCCCGCTTCCACGAGGCGCGCTCCATTGGCCCGGAAGGGTTCAGGACCAATGTCCACCTTGAGGCTGGTGGCATCCCAGACGCACTCTTCGGCCAAGGTGGCGAAGAAGCGACGAACTACCAGCTCATAAATGCGCCATTGATCGTCCTTCAGATCGTCCTTGGTTGCGGGGACGGTAGGATAGATAGGCGGATGGTCGGTTGTGGACCTCTTGCCGCGCGTGGGTTGCATCTTTCCCTTGAGTAGGCGAGCTGCCTCCTCGGAAAAAGCGCCTTTCAGGAAGAGCCGGGTTAGGGCCACCAGGTCAATAGACGGCGGATAAACGGTATTATCCGTTCTGGGATAGGAGATGAAGCCATTGATGTAGAGCCATTCGGCTAACCGCATGGCATTGGCAGCGGAAAAGCCTATACCGCTGGCGGCGGAGATGAAGCTCGTGGTGTCAAAGGGAGCCGGCGGCTTGTCAATGCGCGGTTTTGTCTCGATGGATTTGATGATGGCAATGGGCGCCAGCCTGGCAATTATCGCGTCAACCTCGGCCTTCTCCCAGATGCGCCCCTCGGCATGCTGCACGCGAAGCTCTTTCTCCAGATCGGCAAAGATCTCCCAGTAAGCCTTGGGCACGAATGACTGGATCTCTCGTTCTCTATCGACAATGAGGGCCAGGGTGGGAGATTGTACCCGGCCCACGGAGAGAAACTCCTTGCCCAGCCGCCCGGAGGTCAGGGAGATATATCTGGTCAAGGCCGCGCCCCAGACTAAATCTATGATCTGCCTGGCCTCGCCTGAAGCTGCCAGGTAATAGTCCACCTTTCCTGAGTCTTTAAAGGCCTTTAGTATCTCCTCTTTGACGATAGCGCTGTACCGGACGCGATCGGCACGCAGGCTGGGATTTACCTCTTTAACGATCTTTAATGCCTCAACTCCGATCAGCTCTCCTTCGCGATCGTAATCCGTGGCAATGGTGATGAGATCGGCCCGCTTTCCCAAGGAACGCAGCGCTGCGATGATCTTCTCCTGGATGGGACGAACCACTATCTCAGCTCTGATCAGTTCTTTGCAATCCACCTTCTGCCAACTGTTGTATTCGGGTGGATAGTCTACACCCACGATGTGGCCGGAAAGGCCCATGACCACCTTGTCGTCAAAGCAATAGGTATCTACGCCTGCCACTCGCTGGGAGCTGGGCTTGCTGCCGGCCAGGATCTGTGCAATCCTCTTGGCGGCATCGTGCTTCTCTGCTATTATGAGATGCATTCCAGAGAGCCAAATATGGCGGTTGATTTAAGTTTTTCCGTGACTTCCTCCCCACACTAAAGGATGGGGCTTCCTGCTTCGACGAACCGGCGCTTACTT
>JAABPZ010000322.1 GCA_011391755.1 Methanothrix sp.
GCTATCTGGTGCTGGACCCGGAGACCGGTGACATAAAGGACGAGGTCTCGCGCATCAATCACATGTTCGTGGGCAACTTTACCATTGATGAGAAGATCATTGTGGCCAAGGATCACATGTGCGAGGACGGGTATCTGCCCTGCGCCTGATACATCAATCACTTTTCATTTTTCTCTGATAAGTTGCTGGCCTACCGTTGCATCCATGAGCACCAGAAATTCCTGCTTCGCATTCGGCGGAATGGTCGCCCCGGCGGCGACGTTGTGCCCCCCGCCCACTCCGCCCACAGCATGGGCGCAGCGCGACAGGGCACCGGCCAGATCCAGGCCTGAGCGGACCAGGTCCTGTGTGCCCCGCGCCGAGACTTTGAGTTCTCCTTCCGCTGTGCGGGCAAAGGCCAGGATGGGCCTAGAGCGATCTGCCATCTGAAAGCTCATGCCGGCTACGATGCCTACGATGGTGTCCAAAATGGCATCTCCGGCATCAAAGTACTGGATGCTTTTCAGAGTAGTGATGCCGCTCTTACGTACCAGCTTCAGGCCGTTAACCAGATTCTGGCGGTGCTGGGCAAGAAGCCTTTGTGCCTCGGAGAAGGCCTTGTCCCTGTCACCCATGCAGACCGAGAGGCCCACGCCGGCATGACCGTAACGAGCGGTAGCATTAAGAAGAGTCGAGTACTCGCTGGCGTCCCGAAGCTCCGTGCCCTCCTGCTCGCCTAAAAGGATGTAGACCTCGCCGATCAAGCGCTCCAGCTTGACATTGGAGATGCCGCTTCTTAGACCCTTCCTAAGAACCGCGCTGACAAAGCCGGCCTTCTCCTCCTGAGATAAATCGATCCAGCGCCGCCACTTCTCACCACCCAGGCGAATGCCGATCTCTTTGAGAAAAGCAATGCAAGCGTCCTCATTGCCCGAAAGGCCGGGCAGGTAGGGATCCTGGGAGTACTCCAGCATCTTGTAGACGGGACGGGTCTGTCTGCCGAAGAATTTGATGTCGCGAGAGAAGGATAAGGCCCCAGCCTTTGATCCGATCTCCAGGATGTGACGGTTGATGCCTACCATCTGGCCGTGTGCCATGTCCTGCAAATCCCCCACTGCCCCCACCACTGCGAGAGCTGCCAGATCATCATTGCTGCCCGGGGTGGACGCCAGCGCCCTTGCCAATAGGAAAGCGGTTCCGCTGCCGGAGAGCTGTGTTGCCCCATCAGCGCCTACCAGATGGGGATTGATGTGGGCTATGGGGCGGGCCTCACAGACAACGGGCCTGTGATGATCAGCAACAACGGCCAGAAGGCGATGGTCGCATATCTGCTGAATCATGGCGCTGCCAAGATCCGTAAAAATGACCAGATCGGCGCCGTGATCAGCAACCTCGTCTAAAGCAGCCTCATCAAGCTGGCGGAAAAATTTGGGCTGGAAGTCCAGGCCGCGCCTCTCCAGGGCGGTGCAGACTATAGCCGCTGCCGTGAGCCCATCGGCATCCACATGAGAGACGACGAGAAGATTCTTTTTCGTCTTGATCACATCAGCAGGGCTCTTGCATAGCTCGCATAGCTCGCGAAACTTCCCGGCGATCTCTTGGGTGTCTTGCATATCTATCGTATCTTTGATGGTATGTATGATAGGTCTTTGGCGTGCACAGCGAAACTAATCATTCTTAACGCTATTATTTTGCGGGGTAAGGTTAATTTTTGCGGCCCAGTTCGTCCCCAGCAGACGGAAGCTTCCTTTTCTTTTGGTCATCTGAGGATAGTCGCGAATAGTAATATCGTGGGTGTTCGGTACCTTTGTAAAAAGGAACTGATCTAGGATGGAGACGTTCTCGGAGTTGTTGCTGACAAAGACATATTTGTTCATAACCTCTCCGCTTCCCCGCACCGTTCCGGTGGCCAGCGTGCTCTCGTCGGAACCCATCTTAAAATCGGTCATTACCGTCCCAGTACCTACAACGTTATGGCTGTAATCAATATCCATATTTGTAGAGGCGGCATATGCCCCGACCATCACCATCGTCAGAGCTAAAATCAGCAGGGCTAGAGGGAGCAAAGCGAAATTGAGCTGAAGCGGAAGAGAGTCTCTTTTTTTCATGTTTTCATTGCCTGGATCTCGTTTATCTTAATCCTTATTTAACTTGTAGGATCGCGAAGGACGGATTTCGCTGACCGCGGGTCAGCGAGAGTTTCGACGAGAAGTCGAAACATCGGTAAGTCCCCATCCTTTAGGGTGGGGATGAAAGCGGAGTACTTTGCCATGATTACTTTCACGCCGCTCTCAACTGATATAAATATTAGGTATGCAGATCTGTATTCATATGATGATCAGCTACAAGTATCCCATCTTCCCGAGCAATATCACTCAATGGAAGTTAGCGGAGAATTTGGATGCTTGC
>JAABPZ010000323.1 GCA_011391755.1 Methanothrix sp.
TATTGACCAGATCTGCTCAATTTACAGCTATATGAAGAACGGGGAAGGATCGGTAAACGGTTGGAGCTATGCCCGCGATCCAAGAGGCTCAGACTTCTTCATGTATGCCAACCAGTCCCTCAAGATCGGCGGCAAAGCCAACTGCTCAGGTGTAGGCGACTGCGATGATTTTGCCATCCTCATGTCGGCGCTGGTGGAGTCTATCGGCGGAACCACGAGAATTATTTTTGCTCAAAACAAAACCAGGGGTGGGCATGCTTATGTGGAGGTCTATCTCGGGAATCTCAGCGATCAGAACAGCCAGGTAGATGAGATTATCAACTGGCTGAAGCAGAAATTCAATACGGATAGTATCTACATCCATATTGATACTGATACCAAGGGGGTCTGGCTTAACCTGGACTGGGGCGTAGATGAAAAAGGGATAGCGCATCCAGGAGGGCCTTATTTCCAGGGGGACCGGCACATCGTCGTCTTCGTGAGGCCGTTTGGAAATATGCCCTTGAAATTACCTGAGACAAAGAAGGAAGAAGCTGAACAACCAAGCCCGGCTATCAAATTGAATATAACGACGGATGAAATCGCGAGCAAATCTGCTGAGGTCTGGTTTAACAAGGGATTTGCTTTGAGTAGCCTGGGCAAATATGAAGATGCAATATTGGCTTACGAAAAAGCCATCCTGATTGATCCGCAATTAGCAGAGGCGTGGAATAACAAAGGCATAGCTCTTGGTGATCTTGGCAGGCATGAAGACTCCATCGAGGCTTATGAGAAAGCCATAAAGCTCGATGCGGGATTTTCTGCAGCCTGGTACAACAAAGGCTTGGCTCTGGATGCCGTGGGCAGGAGCGCTGAGGCTATTAAAGCCTACGACCGGGTTCTGAAGTCGGATCCACGAAATGCACAGGCATGGATCAACAAGGCAAATGCTCTCAATATTCTGGGAAGATATGATGAAGCTTTGCAGGCATGCAACAAAGCCATCGAAATAGATCCAAACGATGTGAATGCATGGGATAACAAATCCTGGGCTCTGGGCGGTCTTGGATTGTACGAGGATACTCTAACTGCCTGTGATAAAGCTATTGAGTTGAATCCGGAAGACGTCATAGCCTGGAACAATAAAGCTGCTACTCTCATTAGTCTGGAAAGATATGGCAGGGCGTTAGATGCCTGCAACAGTGCTATCACGCTCGATCCGCAATACATAAATGCATGGGTCAACAAAGGCCGCGCTCTGGAAGCGCTGGGCCGAAGCTGGGAGGCAGATGCGGCTTTCGTCAAAGCAAGGGAGCTCGGATATAAAGACAAGAGCTGGTTCATCTGATCCCTCTACTTTCAGTGTAAAATACATATAGTAGTGATAGCGATCATTAGGATCAACATGTCCTCTCTTGCTCTCTGGCTTTGCACGATTCTTTTGCTGGGATTGGTAATGGCTGCCGACATCCCCTGCGGCTACAACGAAACAGGCTTTCACGAGATCAGAGCGCCCGATAACTCAGTAGAGCAAATCCAGACGGTCACTTTGAGCGCGCTGTCTCAATATCCGGGTGCCCCCCTGGAGGGAGTCCCCCGATTATCTGAACCAGGCATTGAAGTGAAGAGCAACATAGACCTGATCAACGATGCTGTGGACCCTCTGAATACTATCACCCGCAACAAGGCGGTGGAAATTGCCGCTGATGCTACCGGACCGTTCAATATCGATCAGATCTGCTACATTTACAAATATGTCAGAGACAATTGGGAATATGTATCAGATCCGAGGGGAATCGATTATATCAGTTCGGGAAATAACACGATAACGCTTGCGGAAAAGATCGCGGCTCGCCAGAACAGGAGCGTAGCGGGAGCCGGTGATTGTGACGACTATGCTGTGCTTACCGCATCTCTCATCGAGGCAATTGGAGGCGCTACAAGGGTGGTGCTGGCTTACGGTGGAGGAGCAGGCCATGCCTACACCGAGGTTTATCTGGGCGACATAGATTCGAACTCAACCAAAGCCATTCTCAACTTGCTGCAGAGCAAATATGACTGCAACCTGGTTTATGGCCATCTGACGGAAGAGAACAGGACCTTCTGGCTAAACCTTGACTGGAACAGCACTCATCCGGGCGGACCTCTTTACAAATCCCCCAAGCAATCCATAGCCTATGTGCGGCAAAAATACCTGAAAACGCCGGTGGGCCTTCCACCTCAGTATACTCCTCTGGTCAAGGCAGGCATGCTGGCCTGCAAGGTCTCTGACGAGGAGGGCAATCCATTAGCCTCCACAGTGATGGTTGCCGGAAGCGACCGACAGTTCCCAGTAAGCATCGACCTTTCCG
>JAABPZ010000324.1 GCA_011391755.1 Methanothrix sp.
AAATACCTCTAACAGTTTTGGCCAGAGCTCTTTGACAAACTCCCGGTCTTTAGAATATTCAAAATAGCTGCCCACAGCCCGAACAAACCACAATGATGCGTCCACAGTATTGTAAGAGCCGGCCCCCAGGTCGTTGGGCAAGACGCCGTCTTTCATGGCGGAGGCGAAGGATTTCAGGACCTGCCTGGCATCCAGAAAGCGCCCTGTAGAGAGCAAGAGGCCGGAGAGGGAGATCATGGCGTCCCTACCCCAATCATCAAACCAGTGGTATCCGGCGATGAGGCTCTTGCCTTCTCTCCTCTTCACCAGGAAGGCGTCTGCGGCCTTTGCCAGATCCGGAATGGGAGCGGTAAGCTTTTCCAGACGCTCCGTTTCTTTTTTCTGCTCTGCCCTCCAGTCCGGCATGCCGGTCCTCCAGGTAGAGGCAGCAATGGCAAAGGCGGCATCTTTGGAGAGATCGATCTCGAAATGGCCTGGCGTGAAGAGGTCCTCCTTCCAGGCTAAGCCCCGCAATCGTTCCTCTTGGTACTCGAAGTTATGGTAAATCATCTCTTGGGGCACGTAGGCGGCCCCGTCCGAGAAGAGCGTGAGGCAGATCTCCGGGCGAAGACTTGATCGGAGAATAGTTCCCGCCCCAAAAGGCTCCTGGCTCAGGGGCGGCAGAGGGGATGCAGCGTGAAAGCTCCTGCTGTGCACCAGGGGAAGGAGACGCATCGTTCCCTGCCCATTTTTGATTTTGTAGCTGATGATGGTAGTATTCTCACCACGGATCATGAAGACGGTCTTCTCGATGCGAGAACTGCCCATCTTATAGCAAAATCGCGGGAAGGGGTCGGAATGAAACTCCTGCAGGTATTTGAATCCCTGGGGATGGATCAGGCCGGGATATTGATGATTGGCCAGAGAGATGCCTGCTATCTCCTCGTCCAGACAGCTGAGCAAAAGCCAGCGGTCCGCAGGGGGCTCCAGCGCCGCCACCAGAAGGCCGTGATAGGCCCGCGTGTTGCTGCCTACCGCGGTAGCGGAGGCATAGCTGCCTAGATCGTTGGCCAGCAGCCACTCCCGGCCCGCGCCCTCTTCATAGTTCATCATTTAGCCCCCAAGAGGACGCCGTCCACTGCTTTCAATAAGCCTTTTCGCAGTCTTTCCCCCTTGATGCTCTTCAATTTGGCCAAACGCTCGGCAAGAGACGCATCTGCAAGGCTGGTCGCTGCCCAGAGGGCCAGATCCCCCCGGTTAATATGATAATGCAATGAGTCGAGAGAAATGGTTTTTAAAATATTCTGCATGCCGGCTAAGCTCCAGGCGACCTCTCCTGTGAACTGATCTGTGTCTGTGGCAAAACGGAAGGGGGAATCGGCCAGATGAGTCCTCTTCTTAAGACGGTAGTGCAGGTCACATAGAACGCTGAAGTAAGTGACGGAGGCATCATAAGGAATGCCGTAAGGGCTGAAGTAGCTGTGCACCTCTCCTGGCCCCCCCCCATGAGTGAAGATGTAATAGAGATGATCGGAAAGTCCAAGCGTTCTCCATATCCAGAGGAGATCCTCGTCTTTGCTCTCCTTGACCGGCGCTTCCAGTCGCTTTTGGTAGATGAAGCAGGCCTGCTGCAAGGCGTTCCCCAGCCAGCAACTCGTATCCCTCTCTATATCCGCCCAGGAGACATAATCCGGCACAGACAACTCTTTTTGCGGTGCAATCTCCCTGGCAATCTCTGCGGGCGTGGCGAAGCGCAGGTTTCCGTGCAACATTATCTCATCGGGCAGGTGGCGCAAAAACTCAAAGATGCCCGTTTCCACCCACTGATGCTCGCCAAAGGTCTCATAGTCGCAGAAGATGTTTATGCACTGGCCGGGGGTGGCGGCGAGCCAGCCGGCATACTTGTCGGCAGTGAGGGGGTACTCTTCCCAGTTGTGAGAGGAGAAGCGAAAACCGATGTCGTCTGTGAGCTTGAAGTTACGAAGCAGCAAAGAGATGCCGGTTTGGGGGGGCCGGTAAACGTAATTGGGGTCGGCCACCACGCCTTCGGTGAAGACGGCCCGGTATCCCATGCATTCGACCATTCCCGCAATCTCGTCATTGTAAATCAGCTCCGTATTCTCGAAGGTAGTAGGATAGAGCCCAAAAATGTCCCAGATAAGCTCCTTATGCATCTTGACCTGCTCGAAAAATTCACTCTTATCCTCGTAGAGGCTGGACAAAGAGTGATAGTAGGTCTGCCCCATCACCTCCACCCCGCCCGTCTCCACCAGCTTGACAAAGGAATCCAAAACCTCGGGACGATAGGCACGGCACTGCTCCAGGAAGATGCCTGAGAAGCTGTAAGCGACCTTAAAGGGCCGGTCCGATGCCTCATGCTTTCTAA
>JAABPZ010000325.1 GCA_011391755.1 Methanothrix sp.
ATTCGCATAGATCCCCACATCCCCCTTCTTGGCAGTCGCATTCCCTTCAAACAGATCCCCTCGCATCGCGAGATGCGTCCATTCCTCCCCGCACACCACAGAAACGTTCTCGGCACCTGGGACCCTGATTCGAAACAGGTAGCTCGACCCGACCTTAAGCTTGCCTTCCAGCGGCCCGTAGAGATAGGCTCCCGTCTCGCTGAACTTTTCGAAAGCCATGGGAAATCCGCCGCCCCCACCCGAGGCTGCATCGATCCGGTATTCTAAAACGGAGTTGTACTCGCCCGGATCGTCCTTCTGCTTGGCATAGGCCTTCAAAATATAGCTTCCAGGTCCAGGAAACTGTGCATAAATATCATACCGCTCTCCTTCTCTCTGGCAAAATGTGCGGCCTTCCCCTGCAGCCGCCCCGCGGTCCGCATACTCCAGCTTCGCCATCATCAGCACATCCTTTGGAACAAAGATGGAGACATTGATCTGCTTGTCTGCGCTTATCGTCCCATTCCTTTGCATAGGCTTCAGGCCCAGGTTAAAAAACTCCGCTTCCAGAAAGACCAGATTCTCAAACTCCAGCTTGGAAACGGGCTGATCCAGGAGTTGCCACTGGGCGTCCTCCGGGAGGTGGCTATAGATAAACTGAGAGGGCGGCGTCATAAAAAAATGATCATTGAACCGGCGCACGTACTTGCCGTCCCCGCTCACATACCCCGCCCCCCAGGTGGAGTCCATCAAATACCAGGACCCGTTTATCTTCACTGCATTCCAGGCATGATTGGCGGGGCCGCGAAAGTTCGTGCCAGGCAGGTAGCCGTACCCTTTACCGTAGCCGCTGATCCGCTCCGCCTGCAGGCCCGCTTCCCTGGCCAGGGAGAGGAAGAGATGGGAATAGCCGTAGCAGACCGATTTTCTGCTCTTCAAAACATCCTCCGAATTTGTGGCCCCGCTGCCTCCCTTGAAAAGAACCTCAACGTTATAGTCGATGTTCTCTGTGATCCACCGGAATATGGCTCTGGCCTTCTCGCGATCATTTTTCGCCGGCTCGATCAAGTAGGCAGCCAGGCTTTCGACCGAGCTTTCGGCAGAGGAGGGCGCATTCAAAGCATGACGGTCAATTTCCTCATAACTATAATTCATGGTGGTGTTAAAATCATTGGAAGCAATAGCCAAATCATTTTCTGTACCCTTCTCAGAAATGACAGGCGTTTCTGCAACAGCCATCACAGCGAGTGGCAGAAGCATTAGAAGAAATAAAATAATCATTATTCTCATGCACATCTCTCTTGTAAGAATCAAGACATAATCGTCATTCTCTCATCAGAGCTATGCGGCTTCGAGTGAACCGTCGTCTGGCGCCGTGCGCGAAGATGCAAAAAAGGCATGACAGTTGATCTTATCTAAATAATCCCTTTTTCCCTGAGAGCTGCTCGCATCTCAGTTACTTCCGATTCCAGCTTTTCAAATCTCTGTTCAAGATATCCCTTCAGATCTTTTCTGGACTCATGAACCTCTTCCAGCAGGTTTTCCTGGGCATTAAGGGTCTCGCTTTGCAGATCGATCATTGTATCCATCTTTCTGCCCAGATTCTCATTCGAATCAATCATAGTATCCATCTTTTTGCCAAGATTATTATTCAAATCAATCATAGTATCCATCTTTTTGCCAAGATTCTCATTCGAATCAATCATAGTATCCATCTTTTTGCCAAGATTCTCATTCGAATCAATCATGGTATCCATCTTTTTGCCCAGATTATCATTCAAATTATTAACTGCCCCTATGAGATTATTTAGATGAGATGCGGCAGTATCCAGCCGAGAGTCTGTCTCTCCCTTATCCACAAGCTTGTAGAACCTGCTAAAATCACCCATAGGTTCAGAATATTCTCTTTCGATAGAGGAGACTTGTATCAGATTATCATTAATATTAATAGCTTCTTCAAACCACTTCAGCTTATCCTCATTGCCTTCTGCCAATATTTTCACCCGGCTGTCGTCAAGGTTCTCCACCGTACCTTTTAGTCCCAACATTCTGGCAAAATCGGCAACTTTTGCTCGATATCCTGTCCTCTGGACACTTCCCGAGACATAAGCGATAAGCCTTTTCATCTTTTAGGAGTTCATGGCTCTTCGTATATGTCTTTATCGCTATATTTCAGCGGAAGAATAGTATTGCAAATGTCCGCCTCTCATCTGGACTAATAATAGCGAATCGCTGTTGTTCCCCCAAATCTAGCTCCCAGAAGGCCAGCTTTGTTCCAGCCATAAATCTTTTGTCCTTTCACTTTTTGAATGAACCTGAAGCTTAGCGGATACAGCTCCTCAGAAGGACGTGCCGCTGAGACGAA
>JAABPZ010000326.1 GCA_011391755.1 Methanothrix sp.
TTATCTCATGAGTTATGCCCTTGCTTGTTGTGTTGTTTCCGGCAGCCATATAGGGCTTTTGCAAATTGACTGGTACGGTTATCTTTGCCATGAGCAAAGTAGTGTCATTTCCAAAGTTCTTGATGACTCATGCATTCCACTTATCGACCAGGGCATTGAAAACTGGGACATCTCTCACAGAGCCATCAAGAGTGCTTCACTCGAACTCGATTGTCCCCGGCGGCTTGGGAGTCAGGTCGTAGACCACCCTGGCAACGGTTGGAATCTCGCCAGTGATGCGGCTGGAGATGCGCTTCAGAGTCTCCCAGGGAAGCTCCATCGCTTCCGCGGTCATGGCATCTCGGGAGGAGACGGAACGAACTGCCACCACCCAGCCGTAGATCCGCACGTCGCCTTTCACACCTGTGGCTTTGCCGAGGAGCGCAGCGAAGGCCTGCCAGGGGCTGAATTTCTCGACCTCTTCCTCAACAATGGCATTGGCTTTGCGCACAATATCCAGCTTCTCGGATGTGACCTCGCCAACGATGCGTACCGCCAAACCAGGTCCCGGATAGGGCATCCTCTCGCTGATCTCCGGGGGAAGGCCCAGAGCCCTCGCCACCTCACGAACCTCGTCTTTGTAAAGGTCGCGCAGGGGCTCGATTATGGTCTTAAATTCCATGCAAAGGGGCAAGCCCCCCACATTGTGGTGAGCCTTAATGCCACCCTCAGACTCGATTCGGTCCGGATAGATGGTGCCCTGCATGAGGCAATCGCCGCCTATCTTGCGCGACTCCTCCTCAAAGACACGGATGAAGGTCTCGCCCACGATCATCCTCTTCTCTTCCGGGTCTGTGACCCCTTTCAAGGCATTGAGGAATCTATCGTGAGCATTTACGCGCACCAGGCCTATCCCCTGGAAGAGCTGCTCGATTCGGTCCGACTCGAACTGCCTCATGAGCCCCGAGTCCACATAAACCGGAACCAGCCGGTCTCCAATAGCGCGATGGGCCAGCATGGCGCATACCGCGCTGTCCACGCCCCCCGATAAACCTATGATGGCGCGTCCCAATACGTCGCGCCTGATTTCCTCGATGGCGTCCTCTATGAAACGTTGCACATCCATGGCCATAATAGCATGCCCAGCTTTGAGAATAATAGGCTTGCGGTAATGATTCATGCTTATCTAGATGTTCTTAATATGACCCGTACATGAAAAATAGGGCTATAAATTATAAAAGAGATGGTAAACTGGCGAGATGGGAGTTTGGGGCTCGCCATTGAGACCTCCTGGGGAGGGCCCTCCTCCGGCCCTCCCGACAAAATGAGATATTTTGCAGCCAAACCATTTTCAAGACATCGTTCCATCTTCCCTCAGCGGACAGCACTCCAGCCACTCCTTCTGCGGACCTACGGTCTTGTTAGCCCATTTCCATCTGGCCTTGCCAGCCAAGGTGAAGTTGCCGGCCAGATGAGTATCGGTGAATCCACGCGGCCAGTAGGCGGTGCGATCAGCCAGGCCCAGGACCTGAGCCTCTGTCTCCAGATAGGAGAGTGTCTTGCCCAGCTGCGTTTTATAGCTGAGGTTGAGGTTCTTAGCCTCGTAGTATCTATCGCTCCAGCGAATGTCTCTGTAGTCGTTCTCGGCCCGCAGATTTGCTGACCAGTCCCCTCGCAGGGGAAGAGGGATGCAATTTTGGGAGAGGTTGAGAAAGATAGGAGAACTATGGGCAAGGATGTTGCGCTCTATGTTGATGCTCACCGAATTATACGCCAGTTTCTCCTCGGCCTGATAGTCGCCAGCACCGTGCTCGCCGTATTGCAGGACCGATCCGATTATAGGCCGGATTCTGGTGGTGGCCGATGCCGAGTAGTTGAACTCGCCAGCCAGAATATGTACATTATTTGTGACCAGGTAGCTATCGAATTCTGTAGAGAGCTTGCCCTCTGTGGACATAAGGCCCTTGCCGGAAACTTGGCCGTCTATGCTGGCCCGGGCAGAGGGCTTGAGGCACCTCATCTTGATCACAATCTGGCCGTGTGCGCCCGGCGAAAGATCAGGGAATGTCCAGGTGTTGGTGGTGCCGGGATCGGGGGGCGGATAGGATTCGATGAACACGGTTCGCGGATCGTAATCCTCTTTTACGATCAGATCCACAGGCTGCAGCTCATTATTTCCATAGGTTATGGTGTAGGTCATCAGGCCTCCCGGGGTCCCGGAAGAGGGGCCGTCTTTTACATCCTCCTTTTCCAGGGGCTCGAAACTTATTATCTCGTCGCCGATCTTAATGTAATCGATAAAGGCAGATGTATCGGATACCTTGATGTCTTTATAAATCGTAATATAAATTTTCACA
>JAABPZ010000327.1 GCA_011391755.1 Methanothrix sp.
CCTCAATTTCGCCAATCCCGATATGGTGGGCCACACCGGCATATTCGGGGCTGCTGTGCAAGCGGTAGAGGTGGTGGACGGCTGCGTGGGCGCAGTTGTGGATGAGATCCTCAGAAAGGGTGGCGCCGTGCTGCTCACTGCCGATCACGGCAATGCAGAGAAGATGATCGATCTGACCACTGGCCAGCCGCATACCGCTCACACCACCAATCCTGTGCCCTTCACGCTGATAATAAATGACGGACAAAAGTACAGCCTGCGCCAGGATGGTATTTTGGCCGATATTGCGCCCACGGCACTGGAGCTCCTGCATATCCCCCAGCCGAAAGCGATGGATGGAAAGAGCCTCATCAGATAGGAAGACCAAAATGGTGAAAGTGCCACAGAAATACGAAGAATGCATTTACTGGAAGGACCAGGAGGACGGCTTTCTTGGCTATTGCTTGCATCCCAAAGCCCGAACCGGTGATCCGTGCATTCTGAATGTTGAAGACTATTGCCCTCTCCGGGACCCGGCAATGGTCCAGGAGCCGGCATCAGTCCGTAAATGCTTGATCTGTGGCAATACTATGAGTTCAGATGAGTATGAGGCCAACGGCTGCGTTTTCTGTGGTTCCAATGCCGAGCCACTATTCTGTTCGGAGTCTTACGATGTGCGCGACAGGGAGTGAAGAAGGGCGCTGGACTCTTGGCCGGTCAAATGCTAATAATCCGCATTTTCAGCTAGCGTCTCTTCTCCCAGCATCTGTTCGATGATGCGGTTATTCACGTTCTCAAACGCTTCTATGAATCCTGAGTTCTCATTGAGCGCATAGTAATTAGCGCTGCCGTGTTTGCTCGTTATCTTCAACACATTATCGCTGGTGGGAATCGCATCTATCATCATCGTCCGCATAGCATCTCGGAAAGCATTTAATATGCCGTCTAGTCTTATTAGGTCTATTTTATGAAGGAATGCAATATGCCCGAAATTATCCCCTCGCCCGATGCCAACTACCTCATGGACCTGCTAAAAAAGATCATCAGTTTTAAGACCGTTGCCCCTCCGGGCAGCAATTATCAGGAGATCGTGGACTGGCTCGTCCCCATCTTTCGGGAGATGGGCTTTGCCACACAAAAGATGGTCATGCCGAAGGACGTCTTCGCGGCAAAATGCAGTGACCCACGACTGGTGGGCGATCGCTTCAATCTACGAGCCGACCTTTCTGTGGGGGCGGAAAAGACGCTGGTGATCTATGCTCATCTGGATGTGGTGCCGGCTGAAGGCAATTGGGATACTGACCCCTTCCAGGCGGTGGCGAAGAACGGAAGGATCTATGGCCGGGGCGTCTCCGACTGCAAGGGATCGATCGCTGCCATGATTGCCGCTTTAAAGGCGCTCCTGGAGAGCGGCAAGCCCAAGTACAATCTCTCGGTTCTTTTGACCACGGATGAGGAGGTGGGCGGCTACTCAGGCCTGTGCTATCTCACTGATTTGGGCCAGGTAAAGGGAGACCTGATGCTCTGCATGGACGGCTTTTCCGATGATGTGGTGATAGGCAGCAACGGCATCATAACCTGGGATGTGGTGGTGCATGGTAGATCTTCGCACAGCGGCTCCAGTTTCCTGGGGATAAATGCCGTGGAGAGATCGATACCCGTCATGGATGCACTCATGAACCTCAAGAAGGTGGTGCAGGCCAGACGATCTCTTCTGCCCGCCAGCACCGCCCTGGAAGCTATGGGCAAAAAGAACCTCATGCCCATACTCAATATTACTATGATCAACGGGGGCGTCAAGGAGAACATTGTGCCGGACAGGTGCACTCTACGCGGCGACCGGCGGGTGATACCGGAAGAGAGCATGGATGAAGCTATGGCAGAGATAGAGAGGACCCTCAAGCCCTTAGATATCGACTTTGATCTCAAGTTTTATCCCGGCTATCCGCCCATGAGCGTGAATCCGGATCACTTCTGGGTCTTGGAGGTGAGGGAAGCGGTGCAAAGAGGCATGGGCTTTTTCCCTCGCCTCTCCGGAGCCCAAGGGAGTTTGGATCAGGCATATGCCACGGAAAAGACCGGCATTCCCACCTGCGTCTTTGGAGTGGGCCGGCAACTGGAGAGCAATATCCACGGCCTGAACGAGAACGTGCGCATAGCAGACCTAAATGGATTCGCGAGATTCTTAATTGAACTCCTGCGATCTGAGCAGACCAGATGAAAAAGCATCTGAGATAGAAAAATAATAAATATGAAGGTAATATCCGTAGTAGGAACCAAGAAGACGGGCAAGACCACTCTAGTGGCCGCCCTGGTGGCGTCGCTGGCCAAGCACGG
>JAABPZ010000328.1 GCA_011391755.1 Methanothrix sp.
TGCGGATGATAGCATGGCGGCTGGCCATGCGGCTGACTCCCACTGCCAGGGTGACGGTTATGGCAGCGGGAAGGCCCTCAGGGATGGCTGAGACGGCCATGGCCAGGGTAAAGAGAAACAGCTCGATGAGTTCAAATCCCCGCCAAAGACCAACGACCAGTGTCACGCTGCTGGTGAAGAGAGCCAGAATCATCAGTTTCTTGGAGAGATCCAGAGTGCGCCTCTTGAGGGGAGTTTCGGCCTTTTCCGTTTTGGTTATCTGCCGGGCAATCTTTCCCATCTCGCTCTTCATTCCCGTGGCAAATACAGCGGCTTTGCACCTTCCGGAAGTGACCACCGTCCCTGCAAAAATTAAATTGTCCCTTTCCGCGATGAACAGGTCTCCTTCCAGAGTGTCGGCCGTTTTTCTTGCCGGCACAGATTCGCCGGTGAGCATGGATTCATCCACCTCTAAATTAGCCTGCTCGATGATGCGCGAGTCAGCCGGAACCTTTGCACCTGCCTCCAGAAGAATGATGTCGCCAGGAACGACCTCCTGGGATTTGATGCGCATCTCCTGGCAGATTCCCGCCTCCGGGCAATCACGCAGGACCCTGGCTTCGGCCGACGCCTGGGATCTGAGCGCCAAAATGGCCTCTTCAGCTTTATACTCTTTAAAAAAACCTAAGGACGTATTGATGCAAATCACGGCAATTATAACGGCGGCGTCTGTCATCTTGTCTGCCAGGAAGGAGATGGCGGCAGCCAGTCCGAGGATGGCGATAAGAGGATTTTTCACCTGCTCGATTGCCAGAGCGAGCTTGCTCAGCTTCTTGCCCTCCTCCAGCTCATTGGGGCCTGAAGACTTGAAGCGTCTGACAGCCTCATCCGAACTCAAGCCCCTCGAGCTGCTATCCAATTTTTGCAAAACCTGGTCAGTGCTCAGGGCATGCCACTTGCTTTCAGGCTCCGACGTCATTAATATCAGCTTCCCATCTAAATAAATAGATTTTTTTAGATCTATAAATATGCTTCAGTTACATATCTGCGCATCATTCTGTGACTGTTAAAGAAGGATGCCACCATACCTATGGAGTTGTTCATCATTTTTATCCAGTCGTCTCTTCTGTGATAGAACATAGGGACAATTATATGCTCCAGCTTGCCGTAGAAATCCTCCAGTTCTCTCTTCCTGGCCTCTTCATAAGGCAAGTTCTCCCCTGGCTCCGGCCCTATCGCCCAGCCCGTTACTCCCTCTATCCAGCCTTCTATCCACCAGCCATCCAGGACGCTGAAGTTGATCACACCGTTGTGCGCCGCTTTCATGCCGCTTGTGCCGGATGCCTCCTGGGGAGGCAATGGCGTATTGAGCCAGACATCAACCCCGGATACCATTTTGGCAGCCAGATTCATATCGTAGTTTTGAAGATATGCTATCTTGATGTCATCTTTTAAATCATTTTTGATCTCAAAGACTTTCTTTATGACCTCTTTGCCTCTTTCATCACGGGGATGGGCTTTTCCCGCCAGCACCATCTGGATACGGCCTTTGCGATTTGCTCTAACCAGTCTCTCCAGATCCGTGAAGATAAATGCAGTTCTCTTATATTCGGTAGCTCTTCTGGCAAATCCAAGGGTCAGGGTTTCATAGTCCATATTCACATTTGTCTCTTTGTCTACATAGTCGATCAGATTTCTTTTTGCGCCCATATGCGCCTTCCAGATTTCGCTATCCGGGCTATTGTTGACCCGAAGAAGCATCTCTGGCTCATTGGCCCAACCGGGCATGTATTTATCGAAGATCTCTTGCAGGCATGGGCAGGTCCAGGTGAAGGAATGAACGCCGTTGGTAATGGAGTGAATCTCATAGCCGGGGAACATCTCCATAGATGTCGCCTTATGCCTTTTGGCAACACCGTTTACATAATTGGAGAGATTCAGCGCCAGATGAGTCATATTCAAGCTGTCGGCACCTCCAAATCTCTTCAGTACATCGGCATCAATAAAATCCCCCAGCAAATCAGATACCATCTCATAACTAAACTTGTCGTGGCCTGCCTTTACCGGGGTATGAGTGGTGAAAACACATAGCTCTTTGACGGCCTCAGGGTCCATTGCATGTCTCTTCAATAGTTCCAGGGTGAGCAGGCCGGATTGCCCTTCGTTGAGGTGGTACTTCCTGATCTCATAGCCCAGTGCGTCGAGAATCCTAACACCGCCGATTCCCAGGATTATCTCCTGCTTTAGCCTGTAACTCTCATCTCCTCCATAGAGATGATGGGTAATTGTTCTATCATCCGGGCTATTTCCTTCCAGGTCGGTGTCCAGGAAC
>JAABPZ010000329.1 GCA_011391755.1 Methanothrix sp.
TAAACCAATCGGTGCAGAGGATGCGCCTCTCCCGGTGTCGTCTCCAGGTCGCGCACAGCTTCGGCAATGAGAATGTCCGCCATGGCCGCCGCAGGAAAGATGATGTCGGCGCTTTCAATAGGTCCATAGAGCAAAAAGTCCGCTCCCGCGAGGAGCTGCATGGCCCCTGCCGCCGCATCACATGCTTTTCGGACCGCCATCTCTTTTTTGGAGAGCCAGGGCCAGGAGGAGACGGCATTGTGAATGCCCGAGCCCACAGGCAGGCCCAGGCGCGCCTTGGCCGCCACGGAAAAACGCAGAGCCGATCCGGCTCCACTGCCCAGCGGCAACACCGCCGGATCGATGAGCAGATTGACCAGTCCCATTTCCCGGGCAGCGGCCAGCAGCCCTTTCTCGCGCACCGTCCCGCCCGTCTCCAGGATGGCCAGTGAGCCGTTCACGCCTGGCTCTGCCGGATTGTAGGCCAGGATGATTGAAGAGTCGATCTCCGAGCCCTGCAGTGCCTGCGCCTCCTTTTCCTCTGTGGCCAGGCTGATGCTGTTGTAGATGGCCCGGTCGGCATAGCCCAGCTCCGAGACCAGGCGCGCTGCGGCAGCGCGCGTGGCAGCATCTGCGGAATCGATGATGAAGGGGCCACTCCAGACCCCTTCTGCAAATTCGAGGTACCTTTCAAAAGCCGGAGCGCTACGGGCGTAGAGGTGCAGGACAGAAGGGCATCCCGTCTCCTCGGATAGCTCCGCCTGACGGGATATCAGCCTCTCGGCGGCCGTCCTATCGAAGAGACCTTTCTCTTCATCCTCGACAATCTTGTGCCCGTGATAGAAGATGGTGCCGCATAGAACCGAAGGCAATTGGCCGCATTGCCCGCCAAACTTCACACCCCCCACATTCACAATGGACTGCTCTCTGCTGAATCGAAACAATTCTCATCCCTCCGCATTAGCCTCTGCATTGCCCTCTTCCCTAACAAGCCAGGCGGCCGTATCCATGAACACTCCCGCCCCAAAGAACATATCTCCCTTCTCAAAGACAACCGTCGGCAATGCCGCCTTCCTTTTTATTACCGGGAATGGCTTCGCGGGATAGGGATTGGCCAGGCAGTTATACCGGGTGATCAGCTCTTCGATCTGCACCATGTCTTCGAGACCAATGCAGTCGATCAGCTTCACCTGGCTTTGGAAGCGCGCGATGGCTTCGAGCGGCAGATTCTGGATGAAGGGTATGGCACCGTTCGAGCCGATTATCCGGCCCTGCTCATCTATGCCGTTTTTGTGCAGGGCGAGAATGGTATTGCCAGGCAGATGGCCCTTCGACTCCACACCGCAAAGGATGAGGAACCGGATATTGCAGTTGGATATCACATTGGCCACGATCTTCTCAACGCCCAGATTCTCAGTCCTGCACGGGCCAACGATAGCAGCGCCCTTTGGGAAGAGCGAACTGGCTAAGGTTACCACCGCCACACCGGCATTTGGGTCGCCTACCTGATAGTCGCCGCGCACCGGCGGCCAGGATTCTTCGTAGCTTTGCTTGCAATTGTCCTCTTCCTGTGCCATATTGCTCCTGCTTTCTCCCTGAAAAGACCGATGAGAATTTATTATTTCCGATCTTAAACTCTGAAATGATATAATAATCAATATGAAAAATTGAAATATGAGAATGATAAATAAGTAAAAAGTCTTACCAAGCGAACGGTGGTACTAAAATGGCCTCATACAAAGAAAAGATCCTGGAAGTCATTGGGGACGCCGAGGTAGGTCTTACCACGGTAGATGTGGCCAAGAAAGCAGGGGTCAGCAAGACCACGGTGATCAAGTATCTCTCCGTGCTCAGCTCCGAGGGCCAGGTTGAATTCGTGGAGGTAGGCCCGTCCAAGCTCTGGAGAAATAAAAGAACCGGCACAAAGTGTAGGGAAGAGGGAGCCCAGACTTTGAATGTAGAGTCAGGGCCAATGGTAGATATTGATTTTTGCAATGGCGAAGACAATACCGTTAACTTTTCATTTCGGGTTGATCCGGATCGGATATGTGCACTCTTGAAGCGTGCCAACAAATGCATGTGCCAGGCTAATGATATATTAATAGAGGAATAACTACATGCCTAACGCCCCGCAGATGACCATACCAAAGGAGATCAAAGACTTCTTCACGGTTGAAAGCGGCCAGACGCTTCTTATCAAGGGCCTACCTGGAACCGGCAAGACCACCTTAGCTCTGGAGATCATGAATAACTTATGCGAGGATCGCAATGGAATGTACATATCCACTCGCATAGATCCTCGCCGGCTTTAT
>JAABPZ010000330.1 GCA_011391755.1 Methanothrix sp.
AAAACCTATTAAAGATTCACGACCCAAAAATCATATAGGCCAAAAACCAGTTACTATTATGAGAAAAGCCTTATTGTTGCTAATAATCTTATTGGCAGCTGCATCCGGGAGCGGAGCGGCTGCACAGGCAAATCCTGTAAATAATTCCATCAATGCCAGCATCAATGCCAGCACTTCCATGGGCACAATGAACCTGGCCCTATTCAGCATGCCTGATACCCGACAGAGCACGGAATACTCCTGCGGGGCTGCCGCCATGCAGGCGGTTTTGGGCTACTGGGGAAGAGACATTGGGGAAGATGACGTGGGAGAGATGCTCAACACCAATGAAGAGTCCGGAACCTATCCTGACGATATTATCAGGGTGGCCGAGGCACTTGGTCTACAGGCTGAATATAAAGAAAACATGACCCTGGCTGATCTAGAAAACAACGTAGCAGAGGGAATACCGGTCATTGTGGACTGCCAGGCCTGGAGGAGCGTCTCGCAGTACAATGAATCCTGGGCGGATACCTGGTACAATGGGCATTGGCTGGTAGTAATTGGCATCGATGAAAACAATGTGACCTTAGAAGACCCTTACATCCTGGGAGATCGGGGCTTTATGCCTCGCGAGGAGTTTCTGGCGCGCTGGCACAATGTGCGCGGCCTGGACTAGACAGATACAGGAACGCAGATTCACATGGGAATCGCCATTCGCGGAGAGATGCCGGTCTCCACCTCCGGCTTTAGGCACGTTGATTGAGATAGCTTAATCTCGTTGTCGCCCTTGGGTGATTTGTGGAAAAAATAAAATCGATCATGGATCGGATCAAAGAATCCGGCAGGGTATTCGTATTTGGAATTGCCGGGGACAGCGGCTCAGGGAAGACCACCATCTCTCTCGGCATAAAGAGGATACTGGGCGAGGAGATGGTCTGCTCCTTCTCCATGGACGACTATCACAGCCTGGACCGAAAGGCGAGAAAAGAGCGCAATATTACGCCTCTGCACCCTGAGGCCAACCACCTGGATCTGCTGGCGGATCATCTGGAGGCTTTGCGACGCGGGGAGGAGATCGCCAAGCCGGTCTACGATCATGGCATTGGTGAGATCAGCGGCACGGTGCCCTTCGGTCCGGCTCCCGTGATAATCGTGGAGGGCCTGCATCCCTTTTTCACGCCGAGGCTGCGCAGTCTCATCGATTTCAAGATCTTTGTCGATCCCTCGCGCTCAGTGAAAAGACTGTGGAAGGTGCGCCGCGATGTGGGCGAGCGGGGCTATGAACCGGCCCAGGTTATGGCCGAGATATTGCAGCGCGAGCCGGATTACAAGCTCTATGTGGATATTCAGAAGATTTATGCCGAGATCGTGGTCAAGATCCGGGATTCTCACTTTCATACCAATCTTCTTGAAACGGAGCCCAACCACGACTGGTACTCGGTGCGGCTCGTTCAGCAGATGCTGGAGCAGCCCGTCTCCCAGGTCGGTCTGACCATTGATTTAAGCAAAATTCTGAGAAGCTCGGAGCACGATTTTTCCATCGAGTTTCAGCGAGACGATTACTACGGGAAAAGGGTGGGCATCATGACCGTGGACGGCGAGATTCATCAGTCCATGATTGCAGACCTCGAGAAGAAGCTTTGCGACTCGCTGGGCACCTATGCAGTCATCAGCGATCGGCGCAAGCAGTATGTCAATGCCATCGGCCTCTCCCAGTTGATCTTGACCTGGAGCTGTATCGAGAAGCTGGAGCATCTTCTCGGCAAGAGCTAGTACAGCGAGGTTGATCGTTCTTCGCGTCCGTCAAGGCTTCGCGTGAGATTCAACCGGGTCCGGTTTCACGCGAAGGCGCGAAGCCGCGAAGTACAGAAGAAACAAATTCCAGGTCTCGCTGTACCAGCCCCTCCAGCGCCCCCCGCAGGAAGGCGAAAGCCGAGCCCTACCGGTTACCAGTGCTCCCTGGCCATAATCTCATCCAGACTTTTGCGGCCTCGTGGGACGGGCTCCTCGGCAGGGTAGCCCAGGGGCAGCAGGGCCACCACCCTTATTTCCGGGGGCACGCCCAGGATCTCCTTCACCTTATCCTCGTAGAAGGCACCGATCCAGCAGGTGCCTAAACCCAGCGCAGCGGCGGCCAATGTCATGTGATCCAGGGCAATGGCCACATCGATGGCGTAGGCTGGCTGGCCGCAGGTCATGACCAGATCAGATGTTCCGCAGGCGGCGATGACCACGGGGGCCTGGCCCACAAATTGCTGATCTCTGGCAGCCTTGGCCAGCAGGCTACGCCTAGCGGCATCTCT
>JAABPZ010000039.1 GCA_011391755.1 Methanothrix sp.
AATGTAGCAGAATTCCAGTTTCATGATATAAAATTATTATTTTAATTTTTTTTGTCGTCCCCCAAGCACACGCTCATGCGCCTTGCTCTCTGCGCGCACGAGGGCTTGCGGGTGGGGGCGAGCTCAGGTCCCGCGCGAGTACGGACGTGCAGGCGCCCGCGTGAACGCCGCCCAGAATTGGCCGGGAAGACGTTCTCCTTCCTTCTTGCCGAAAGATATATTTCCTTTACAATCTTTACAAGATCTTCATGCTTGCAACAAAGCGCGTGGCTGTGACCGAGCCTGTTTGGGCCGAGCTATCCGATCTTCGCAGGCCGGGAGAGACATTCAACCAGCTCCTGGCAGAAATGGTTGAAAGAGAGAAGAAAGCTCGTTTGATTCAACACCTAAAGCTGATTGCCGATGAAGGCGATTTTGTGGAGCTGCCCCCTTGAGCTTCAATGTGGTGATCAATAGAATTGCTCTGGCGTATCTATCGGTGCTTCCGGAAAAAAGCCATCAGCTAATTAAGGCGAAGTGTCATGCTCTTGCAGAGGACCCTTTCCCCGGCCAGGGTGGCGATAAGGAGCTGCTACATCTTGAGTTCAAGCTCTATCGAATGCATGTGGGGCGATCATTCACCGTGTTTTATCAAATCTGCGAGAGGGATATGCTGGTCAAGATCCTGGAGATAACGACCATTGACAAAGCGCACAAGCTCTACAAGCATTTTCAAGGATAAAGAAAGCGTAACTGGCGGAGGCCAAGGACTTCAACTCCCCCACCTCGCCGGACCTGGCACCGAAGACCTCCGCCAGTATCTCCTTGGCCATCTCCAGGCCCCTCGTCCCTGGTGCTGACCGCCCGCCCGGCCTTGCAGAGCCTCGCCTCTCCCGCGCCTCCTTCCGCCTCACCTTCCTGCGCTCCCCCAGGTACACGCTGCCTGCCCCGGTCCTCTGCACGGGGCCTTGCGGGTGGGGGCGAGCCCGGGTTCCCGCGCGAGTACGGGCGTGCAGGCGCGCGTGACCGTAAAGAGGATCGAGCCGAAGATGAATATCGGTTTGGATCATGCGCAGGGGCACGAGATGGCAGGAGAGGCGTTAGGACCTCAGGACGCGCAATATGCACATGAATATGTGTGTTCAGGCAGCAGTAGGATAGGGTAAGGGGCGTGGGACTACTCGATGAGCTCTAGAGAGTTAGGAGATGGCCTGCATCTCTGACCCTTCCAGCCGAGCTCAACCTTCCAGTTGTCGTATTTTAATGAGATTTTTATCTTTGCCCGATATGAAGTTATTTTTCCCTTATCGTCCAAGCTGACGTCTAACTCCGCAACTTCGCCAATTCTTAGGTTCCAAAGGAATTCAGACGCTGTGTCGATTGCATTTCTAGCAGCATCCTCCCAACTGGTAGGAGACGATCCAACTAGCTCTAGAACTGGATAAATGCTCTTTGGCCTCCATTGCTATATAATTTTCTAAGTTTATGTACTTTGCCTCATAGTTATTATGACTATCTCCAGGAGAGGCGACCAAGACGCCGAAGATGTATGCCCTCCTTTTCTGCTTGCCGAAAGATATAATACTAAATCTTCCAACAGATGTATCAATCAGAACGATTAACTAGTGATAATCATGGGCAATGACATCATCGACGGCATGCGAAGGGAAGAAGAGTTGCAGAAAGCCTTGCAAGTCGCGCAAGCTCGTAACGCCCAGTACGAGCAGGCAGTCTCGATGATATCCGACATCGTCTGGCGTTATGATGTCAATGCCAAAGGAGAGCATGTTGACTCCTACATCTCGCCGGTTGCAGACCGGATGCTGGGGGTGCCTGCCGGCACCATCGGAGATAGCTTCGAAAAATACTTTTCCTATGTTCATCCTGATGACTTGCCTGTCGTGCAGAAGATGCTCTCCGAAGGGATACGAACTCATGGGACGGACAAAACCGCAGAATACCGTGTGCAAAAGGGCGACTTCACGATGCTTTGGGTTCGTTCTAAGGGTTCAGCTTATCCCCAGCCGGACGGACGAGTCACCGTCTTTGGCACGACAAGCGATATCATGGAACGCAAGCGTGCTGAGCAGGACTACCGGACGCTGTTCCACGAGATGCAGAACGGCTTCGCATTGCACGAGATCATCTGCGATGGAGATGGAAATCCGTCCGATTATCGCTTCCTTAGAGTCAATCCGGCCTTCGAGCGCATGACTGGCCTGAAGGGGGAAGAGATCGTGGGCCGGACCGTTCAGGAGGTCATGCCCGGCACCGAGCGGCACTGGATCGAGACTTATGGCAAGGTGGCGCTGACCGGCGAACCGGCTTTCTTCGAGAACTACTCAGCTGAACTGAAGAAGCATTTTGAGGTGACGGCCTTCCGGCCTGCTCCCAATCAGTTCGCCTGCATCTTCGACGACATCACTGAGCGAAAGATGGCGGAGGAGAAAAATGTCTCCTCAGAAGCACTTCTGAACGCTACCCTCGATTCCATCCCTGATATCATCGGAATACAAAATCCAGACCATACGATAGTACGCTATAACAAAGCAGGATACAAATTTTTGAACCGTTCTGCGGAGGAGGTTCACGGGCGACGATGCTACGAACTAATCGGACGAAACATTCCCTGCGAAGAATGTGCAACTGAAAAGGCGCAAAAGACGAAGAGGTTGGAACAGACCGAGAAGTATCTGCCCGAATACGGAATTTATCTGGACTGCCGGTCTAACCCCGTATTGAATAAAGATGGCGAGATCGAATTCATTGTCGAGCAGTTGCGGGACATCACCGATCGCAAGCGAACGGAGATGGTGCTGCAGGAGAGCGAAGCACGATATAAGCGAATAGTCGAGACTGCCAACGAGGGCATCATGATCATGGATGATCAATTCCGTTATGCTTTCGCGAACCAGAAGCTGGCTGACATGCTGGGTTATCAACCAGAGGAGATGCTAGGTAAGCCGGTAACCTCCTTCATTTTCGAAGAGGACTTCCCGGATCACAAAGCCATGATGGAAATGCGTGTATCAGGCAGAGGGGCGCAATATGAGCGCAGGCACCGCCGCAAGGATGGAAGTTGCTGCTGGACGATAGTATCGGCAACACCGCTCAAAGATGAAGCAGGCCAGTTTGCCGGGTCCTTTGCCATGCTTACCGATATCACCGAGAGAAAGCAGGCGGAGGATGCTCAAAGAGAGAGCGAGGAGCGGTTTCGCACCCTTTTCGAAAGTTCTCAGGACGCCTTGATGATCCTCGCCCCGCCATCTTGGAAGTTCACCTCCGGCAACAAGGCAGCTGTGGAGATATTTGGGACGAAAGACATGGCGGAGTTAATCTCGCTCGGTCCCTGGGATGTTTCCCCAAAACGACAGTCAGATGGGCAGCTCTCCGTCGATAAAGCCAGAGAGATGATCGAGAAGGCGATTTGTGAGGGCTCCCACTTCTTCGAATGGACACACAAGCAGCTTCGCGGCGAGACGTTCCCGTGCACGGTGCTGCTCACTCGCATGCAGCTACGGGATGAGACGATAGTCCATGCCACGGTGCGTGACATTTCTGCCCAGAAGAAGGAGGAGGAGGCGATGATCCAAGCAAAGAATGCTGCAGAAGATGCAACCCGTGCCAAGAGCGAATTCCTGGCCAATATGAGCCACGAGATTCGCACCCCCTTGAACGGTGTCATTGGCATGACCGGATTGCTGCAGGATATGGATTTGAATGCACAGCAGCACGAATATGCCCAAATTGCCCATAAGAGCGGAGAGATGCTTCTCACTCTTATCAACGACATCCTGGACTTCTCCAAGATTGAAGCTTGCAAACTGGAACTGGAAAAGCTGAACTTCGATCTGCGCTCCATGCTGAAAGATACGACAGATTTTCTGGCCATCGGTGCTCGTGAGAAAGGACTGGAGCTGGTCTGTCTGGTAGGACCCGAAGTTTTGTCGCTCCTCTCTGGTGATCCGGGAAGGCTGCGCCAGATTCTAGTCAACCTGGGAAGCAATGCCGTGAAGTTTACAAAGAAGGGCGAGATAGTGATCCATGTAAGCCTGGAGAGCGAAGACGAACGAAATGCCACAATTCGCTTCGCTGTTCGTGACACGGGCATCGGCATCCCGGCAAAGCGGCAGGATATGCTCTTTTCACCTTTCACTCAGGTAGATGGCTCGACGACACGCAAGTATGGTGGTACCGGTCTGGGTCTGGCCATCTCCCGGCAGCTCGCCGAGCTGATGGGTGGCAGGATCGGCTTGGAAAGCGAGTTGGGCATAGGCTCTACCTTCTGGTTCACAGCAGTGTTTGAGAAGCAGCCAGCCGGGTCTGGATTGGCAGATGAGGGGCTTGCCAAAATTGAGGGCGAGGGACTTATAAACGGCTGCGCGACTGGGCTTACTATTTCCGAATCGGTCAAACGCAAGATACGCATCCTGGTGGCGGAGGACAACCCCGTAAACCAGAAAGTGGCCCAGGCTATGCTCCGAAAGATGGGGCTGCGGGCTGATGTGGTGGCCAATGGTCAGGAGGCCGTCAATGCGCTCCAGATGATTCCTTACGACCTGATATTGATGGACTGCCAAATGCCCGAGATGGACGGTTTCGAAGCCACTCGCTGCATCCGCCAGGAAGAATCGAAGGCGCTCAACCCGCATATTCCCATCATCGCCATGACTGCCGCTACCATGCAAGGAGACCGAGAAAAGTGTATTCAGGCGGGAATGAGCGATTTCATTGCCAAACCGGTCCAGCAAAGAGAACTGGCAGAAATGCTCGCCCGGTGGTTAGCGATAACTATCTGTTAGATATTCAGAGTGAAAAGTAGGTGCAGACATGATGTCAATAGAAGGATATTCAATAAGAAGGGCAGAAAGGCCAGAAGTTGATCTCATCATATCCTGGGCCAACTCAGAAGGATGGAATCCTGGCATTCACGATGCTGAAACCTTTTATAAAACGGATGCAAACGGCTTCTTCGTAGGCATATTAGATGGCAAACCAGTAGCAAGTATCTCCGCAGTAGCCTACAATGCTTCCTTTGCATTCCTGGGGTTTTACATCGTCCGACCCCCATTCCGAGGCCAGGGATTGGGCACAGAGATCTGGAACGCGGGGATGAAGTATCTGGAGGGCAGGAACATTGGGCTGGATAGTGTCTGCGAGCAGCAGAAACTGTATGAGCGCAAGGGTTTTTGGCCATGCTACAAGAGCGTGCGTCACCAGGGAGTGGGTACCGGACAAGTGCGCAAAGCTGAGGGCATAAAATATCTCTCAGAGGTGCCCATGGAAGATATTCTGGCCTATGATGATCAGTACTTCCCAGTGCCTAGGCACGTATTCACCAAATCATGGATCAGGCAACCAGGGGGAATGGCCTATGCAGCTCTGAATAATGACGAGCTGAGGGGTTATGGTGTCCTCAGGCAATGCCATCAGGGTTATAAAATAGGGCCGCTTTTTGCCGATGATGAGGATGTAGCTGATTCTCTGTTTTGCGCTCTTTCTGGTCATGCACCACAGGGTGCGCCGGTCTTCCTGGATACACCACAGCCAAACTCTGCGGCTTTGGAGCTGGCCAAACGTCACCACATGCATCCCGTATTCGAGACGGTGCGCATGTACACCAAGGAAGACCCAGGCCTGCCTATGGAAGGAATCTTTGGTGTCACGAGCTTTGAGCTGGGATAGAATTTTCAACTCGTGGCAGCGCAAAGTCCCCATCGTTCACGGTGGGGAGGAGCGCGTACAAATATCTTCACCCTTCAGAGTCAGATTGACAAGAAAGAATCGGAATGGCAACTCCTCGATTTCGATCCAACCTCAGCTACATTCTCGTTTGAACGCGATTTTGGCTTATCCAGAGACATCTTGAGCATAACCACATTAGCGGGGCGCAGGAGATATAAGCTCTTGAATTACCAGTATGCTCAGAGATACTTAGACGGGTCTTGGAAATATCTGGCATCCAAGCTTTGTTTACACAAAAACGGAGCTTACTTTTTCCATTTGGCCTGTGAAAAGGATATTCCAGACGCGACACGACTTTTTGCGTAGTCGCAAGCCGCGCCCTTCAGGACGCGGTAGTTGACTCACACCTCTTCCGGAAAAGCGGCAAACTCAATCTCCACTGATGAGCGGTCTGCTTCAAAAGAGGTCTGCAAAAGCCCTCCGGAGAGGGCCAGGCTCCTTTCAAAGAACCTTTTGGACTGGCTCAAAGGATGGCAAGTGCATTCGCCTCTTCCCGTGATCTGCACCATCAACCATTCGTCGTTCAAGGCTGTGGCGATTTTGATCTCCTTTATTCTCGCCCCTGCGAACCGCTCCAGCATATCGATCAATACATCAGCAAAGCGTTCCTGGTCCATGCGCACGAAAGCCTTCCCGGAGCCTGGCAAAAAGGCCAGGTTTACGTCCTCGAAAATGTTTACGCGGGCGATGCGATCCTTTAATGCTAACCGGAAGTCTTCAACGCTCTCCGCCTGCATAATCGCTTCCTCTTCATAGGGATTATGCAGCAACTTCTCCAGGACCTCCTCGATGAGCCGATTGACATCCACGCGAGAGACAATGTAAGAAGGACGAAAGCCGCGATAAGTAGCCGCGTAGTCACTGAGCAGCCTGCCCGCCCGGTCAAGAAGAGACTGATCGAGCACCGATTCCAGCTTTCTCTTGGCGAAGAGCTTTTCCAGCCGGCCTACGACCTGTCCTGCCTTATGCACCATCTCCCAGTCCAGCTTCTTTCCGGCATGAAGATCTCTGGCGAAGGCGTGGAAGTCAACAAACAGCTCGTCCATGTACTTGGCATCCAAAATGCAGTCCAGCTCTTTGGCCTCGGTCTCTTCTTCCAGCTCGCCCAGCATATGAGAGATGTAGGCCATCCGACCGGCGATGATGGTGAAGGCCCTCTCCAGCTCGCTTATGAGATCCTGGGCATAGTCTGATGTTCGCCGAGCCCAATGGGGAGTAATCTCTTCCAGGTCTTTAAGAGAAGCCGCATCTGTGTACATGAGCTCCAGGGTCTTATGCGCTGTCTTTGCGTCAATAGGTTTACCGTGGCCGGAACCGCAGATGAGGATTTTTTCGTTTTCCAGAATCCACAAAATTTTCAGGATGGTTTGCATGAGATCCTTCTGGCTCCAGCCATAGGCCCCAGCCATTCCCGGATTGGAGGCGAAGAAGAGATCCCCCACAAAGAGCAGCGATCCCGCTCGAATGCTGACGCTGTCCGGGCTGTGCCCCGGAGTGTGGTAAATCTCCAGAAGGTCCGCCTCCCCCAAGGGTACAATCTGGCTATGAAGCACAACATCCTCTGCGATTCGCCTGGACCTTGTGACGTAATCGAAACCCCATCCGTTCAGGTCCAGAGAATTCCCACATAGCAGAGTTTTGTCCAGGTGGGAGAGTAGTCTGATATCGACGGGTACTGTTGACATGGGTCGGTCCAGCAGTGCACAGAGGGTCATCTGGGTATCGTTCTTCTCCAGAGCCTCGGCTCCGCATTCCTGTACGGCCAGAAAGGCCTTCGATAGCTGTGCGGATGGTTTGCATTGCTTCAACTGGTGCCAGTGATCGATATGCACATGGGTAAGATAGACCACAACCGGACGGGGCAGCTCATCTTGCAGGATTTGAATTTCTTCTTCCAGGCTGTTGATCTGGCTTTCCATACCACCCGGATCGATGAGTGCAATGTGTCCCGGGCTGGAGAGAAGGTAAGAATTAGAGGACATGAGATCGATCTTGCGCAGGTAGGGATAGATGGTGACATTCCTGGTCCCAGGTACGGGCTGCGATCTCATTGGCTCCACGATAAAAGCGCCCCCTTTACATGATGTCTATGATTATATTAAATATCTTTCCTCTAGGTTTAAATAAGATCAAAATGTTACCTATTAAAATGCACAGTCTCAGAGAGTGAATTGGTGAATTAATGAAACAGGAACAAGAGGCGCATTCTGTACAAACGATGTTGTCTGAAGTTATTGATTTTTTGCCCGATGCAATTCTAGCGATCGATAAAGATGGGAAAGTGATCACCTGGAACCAGGCCATGGAGAAGATGACCGGGGCCAAGGCCATGGATATGATCGGCAAAGGCAACTATGAATACGCTCTGCCCTTTTATGGCATTAGGAGGCCGATTCTGGCCGACCTGGTGTTGATGCCTCAAGATGAAGTTGAAGGGAAATATGACTTGGTGCAAAGAGAGGGAAAAACGCTAACTGTCGAGATATTCATACCTAATTTTGGCATCAATGGCTCTTATCTCTGGGCCAAGGCGGCACCACTTTATGATTCGCATGGAGAGATTGTGGGAGCCATTGAGTCCATTCGCGATATAACCGAGCGAAAGAAAGGAGAAGAAGCCTTGCAGAAATCAGAACAAGAAAAAGAGGCCATACTCAGCAGCCTAAAAAATGTGGCGGTTGAGTACCTTGACCCAGAGATGCGCATCATCTGGGTCAATTCCGCCGTGCAAAAGTCTTTGGGCCTTTCTCTGCAAGATCTGTTGGGGAAATACTGCTACAAATCAATCCAAGGGATCGATATGCCCTGTCCCGGCTGCAAAGCCGCCTTGACCCTGCAAACCGGCCAATCTCATGAGGGCGAACTGGTTACCCCGGACGGCAAGACCTGGATAACTCGCAGCAACGGCATAAAAGGAAGAGAAGGCCGGGTCCAGGGAGTGGTCCATGTTGCCGTGAATATTACAAAGCGCAAATTGGCTGAGGAGAAGATCGCGACAATGAAGCAGCGTCTGGCCGACGTCATCGACTTCTTGCCGGATGCCACATTCGCCATTGACAATCAGGGCAAGGTCCTTACCTGGAACCGGGCCATGGAGAAGATGACGGGAGCTTCTGCCCTAGATATGGTCGGCAAGGACAATTACGAATATGCTCTGCCTTTTTACGGCATTAGGAGGCCAATCCTGGCAGATCTGGTGCTCCTGCCTGATGAAGTGATCGAGAAGAAGTATCCCGGCCTGCAAAGGGATGACAAGACTCTCACCAGCGAGATCTTCATCCCCACCTTCGGGCCGACCGGCTCCTTCATCTGGGCAAAAGCCACGCCGCTTTACGACTCTCTGGGCAATATAGTGGGATCTATCGAGTCTATTCGAGATATGACCGATATGCGAAGAACTGAGCAGACGCTGGAGAGATCCAAATCGGAGCTACGCATTGCATCCGATATCCAGAGGAGCTTCTTGCCGGAGAGAATCCCTCCCGTTTCAGGCTTTGATCTGGCGGCCACATTCATTCCCGCCATGGAAGTGGGTGGTGATTTTTATGATTTCATACCAGGAGACGGAAAGCTGGGAATGGTCATTGCCGATGTATCGGGAAAGAGCGTGCCTGCCGCTCTGTTCATGGCGCTTTCGCGTACCATTGTGAGGGTTAACGCCACACATCATGAAAAAGGAACCGATGTCCTGG
>JAABPZ010000331.1 GCA_011391755.1 Methanothrix sp.
TTTTATCTTCGACGAGAGTACTTTGAGCGCTTCCGACTTTACGGCGGCTGAACTGGAAAGCATAAGTGCAGAATCCGTCGATTTGGCTGGTGTGCCGGCAATATCTATCCTCTCCGATAACCATGTAACGGATATTCCTGTAACGGGCGGGGGGAGTGCCCCCGCAGGAACGACCGAAAAGAAAGCAGGAGACCTAAAAAATAATATAAACACCAGGGTAGAACCAGGAAATCCTTCGGTCCACAAAGCGGCTCTCACACTGGCAGCCAAATGTCCTGGTGATTATACAATTGAGCAAGTCAGCTCCATTTACAGTTATCTAAAGGAGAATTGGCATTATGGAAGAGATCCAAGGGGTGTTGATTATTATAATTATGCCAATGAATCCCTTGCGGTAGGCAAGGATGCCGGATGTTTTGGCGCAGGCGACTGTGATGATTTTGCCATTCTCATGTCCGCACTTATTGAATCTGTTGGGGGCACTACCAGGATCATTTTTGTCCAAAATAACAGCACAGGAGGGCATGCTTACACTGAAGTCTATCTTGGCCAGCTCAATGCCACAAATAGCCAAGTAGAAAAGCTTATCAAATGGCTGAAACAAAATTTCAATTCACAAAATATCAACACGCATATCGATACGAATGCCAAAGATGTCTGGCTGAATCTTGATTGGGGAAAAGATGAAAAGGGGAATGCCTATCCAGGAGGGCCCTTCTTCAAGGGAAGCAGGCATATCCTAATTAATATCAGGGACGAATATGCAAAGACACCTTTGCTTTTGCCGGAGGGCTTTATGCAAAATGAACCTACGATCGAGGCTATCACCCCCAGTAAACCTCAAGTAGCACCATCTCCGCAGCAAGCTGTGAAAGATACCACCACTAAAAATACATCCTATCAGAATGCCGACACCCTTATCGACCTTGGTATCGTCCAAAACAATGAAGGAAATTTTGAGGGGGCAATTGGCCTGTACGATCAGGCCCTGGTGAAAGATCCCAGAAATTACCTGGCCTGGGAGTTGAAGGGACTTGCTCTGCGCGATCTGAGTAGGTATGAAGAAGCTTTGAACAGCTTCGATAGGGCGATCGCCATAGACTCCGGTCGCGACCATGCCTGGAGAGATAAAGGAGATACACTCTGCATTATGGGGCGTTACCAAGAGGCAGTGGAGTGTTTCGACAGAGCAATTCAAATAAGGCCATGTGCAGGCTATTGGAGACAGAAAGCCGAAGCTCTTATGGGCTATGGAAGAGATGCGGAAGCATCGGATGCCTTTGCCAGGGCACAAAGCGGAGTTAGCTGTATGGATTAATACAATCTGATATGAAATGGTATGAAAAAGATGATGAAACTCGATTTTTCTTAGATCCAATTCCATCCAACCGACCGGAAGCTAATCGTGAAAATTATTTAATCCCAATTTAATTAAATTGCTCTTTAGAAATCTATTTAGCCATGAAATGAATAACAAAATATCAAGGCAATTCAAGGAGGGACAAATAATCACCGATCTAAGATGTTATACATTCTTTTCCATTTCATTATTAGCCATTATTGGCATGACATGTGGACAATGCCCGGGGTGTATGCAAGAACCGGACCCTTCAAACGACGGTGGATTTACTAGCGAGCCGGCGTTTCTTAGCCAATTTCCAGACTCCTCGGATAACGGCGGCTTTACGAGAGAGACTGTCTACCAGCAGCAGGTCGTTCAAAGTCAGCCTGCTTTGAGCCCCAGTGGCGGAAACTCATGGGAAACTCCTGGAAGCAGCTTTCTAACCCAAAAGCCAGGGGATTTTGGCCAGTTGACTGAGACTGGCACTGCACCAGGCTTCAGTGCACAACCGCCCGCCGGCAGCCAGCCGGGTCCAAATGGACTCTGGATCGTGGACGCAACCGGATTGAACCGTTATCCTGAGATGAGCATTCCTCTCTTTGGATATTCCAGAGAAGAAATAACCCCCAGCGTGGAAGGCCAGATAACCATTGAGGAGATGTACCCTGATGGAAAGATACGAACATTCGGCATGGGGTATGTCCGGCCCTATCACGTCTATAAGATGTGGTTTTATGGAGATGTGCCTGGCACCCATATGATCAGATACAATATCAATGGTTATTATAGCAATATCGTCAGGTTCTACGTCCAGGCCGCCGCAAACCAGGGTGCTGCAAGCCAGGGCGTAAGCACGGGCACTTCCGTTGTGCGGAGCGGAAATACAATCAGCAGGAGTAGCGGCAGTTATGGCTCG
>JAABPZ010000332.1 GCA_011391755.1 Methanothrix sp.
GAGGTGAACTTCAGGAATACTTATATTCCCAATGAGGATCTGGTCCTCACTGATAAGAACAGCAGCATCAAGGACACTATCGATTTCAAGGGAAGCTATCACCATTATTATGAAGAGGTTTTCTTCCACATACCTTTCCTCATCGCCAACAAGCTCAACTCCAATCAGCTATTCGATGAGGCGCAGAGGTGGTATCATTACATCTTCAATCCCACCGCCAATGACGAAGCAGCCGGCAACGGAAGCGGCAAAGATAGGTACTGGAGGTACCTGCCCTTCAAGAAGGATAGCTTCGAGAGCTTGATGGCCCTTCTCACCTACGGCCCGGCCCTGTCAGCCTACCGGGAGGATCCCTTCGATCCCCATGCCATTGCGGCGCTGCGCATGACAGCCTACAAGAAGGCAGTGGTCATGAAGTACATAGACAACCTGCTGGACTGGGGAGACGCCCTGTTCATGCAGGACAGCCGCGAGTCCATCAATGAAGCGGTTGGCCTCTATGTGCTGGCCTACAACCTGCTCGGTCCGAGGCCCAAGTCCAAGACCATCAAGAGATTCGAGGAGATAGGCACCTACGAGGATTTCATCAAGGATTATGAGGGCGATTCTGTGGATTATGTGTTTCCTGAGTTCCTGACTGAGGTGGAAAAGAACCCAGCTGTATCCGGCCCGCACAAAAACATCATCACCGACTTTTGCGTGCCCGAGAACGAGAAGTTCATAGGCTACTGGGATCTGGTAGAGGACCGGATGTCCAAGATCAGGCACAGTCAGAACTTTGAGGGCATCTACCGGCAGCTTGCCCTGTTCTCGCCACCAATCGAGCCCATGGATCTGGTGAGGGCAGTGGCCTTGGGAGCGGGCATCGGGGGTGCTCTCGCCGAACTGAATATGGCCGTGCCACATTATCGCTATCCAATTGTAGTGGCCATGGCCAAGGAGATGGCTGCCAATGCCGTCAGCCTGGGCTCGGCGCTCCTGGATGCCATCGAGAAGAGAGATGCAGAAAAACTAGCATA
>JAABPZ010000333.1 GCA_011391755.1 Methanothrix sp.
TAGCATACATTCAGAATACTCAAGAAGAGACTCTATTGGGGCTGCAGACAAAGAACAAATATAAAGATATTGAAGAAGCAACAAAGTCGAAGGCTGCTATAGAAGAGAGCAGAGCCAGGACCGAGGAGAAGAAGAATTACTATGAGGGTCTGTGGAACGAAAACTGGAATGCTCATGAGATCGCAGCAGCTGTGCTTTCCGGATATAACTTGGCAAACATTACAATAGCGGGTGCATTTAGAGTTTTAAAAGCTTTACTCGCATTTGCTGATATGGATTCAGAAAACGGCACTTCGGGTTTAGGCCCGCATATTGTAATAAAGAAAAAAGTATTTAATGCGGATGTGGCTGAAGCCTGTGCGGAAACGACTGAAGCCGCAGTAGCGCTCGTCGATGGCATAGCAGAAATGACAGAAAAAGCAGGCGAAAGGAGGCGCAGGAGAGATGAGTGGGATCATGAGAAGAAAGAGGCCGAATCGGAGATCAGAGAAATAGACATTCAATTACAGATAGCTCAATTGCAAATAGATCAAGCTTATCTGGAATTGGAACTCCATGAGCATACGATTCAATTTAACAAGGATATAGCGTACTTCTACCGCAGCAAGTTCTCCAACGAAGCCCTCTATAACTGGATGATAGGCAGGCTCTCCTCTCTCTACTTCCAGTCCTACAAGACCGCCTATGACATGGCCAAGTCTGCGGAAAAGTGCCTGCAGTACGATATACCTTCCACCCAGACCTATATCACTCCGATACACTGGGACAGCCTGAGAAAAGGCCTGCTGGCAGGAGAGTCCCTGCTGCTGCAGATAGACCAGATGGAGAAGTCGCACCTGGCCCAGGACAGCCGCTTCATCGAGATCGAGAAGACCATCTCCATGAAGAATACCTTCCTTGTAGCTTTACTGCAGCTCATAGATAAAGGAGCCTGCGAATTCAAGCTCAAAGAGGAGATATTCGACCAGGACTACCCCGGTCATTACTTCCGGGTGATAAAGACCATAGAGCTGACGATAGTTAGCCAAGCGGACCTAGGATGGTATCCAGACCTTGAAGAGTATAAACCGGTAAACGTGACGCTGGTTCAACTGGGCAACAAGACCCTGCTCACGCCGGATATCGGTGGCGTGAACTATCTGATGGGCCAGGATGGCTCTGATCAGCCAGACACAGTGAGGGTGAACTGGAGGGCCAATCAGCAGGTTGCCGTATCCCGAGT
>JAABPZ010000334.1 GCA_011391755.1 Methanothrix sp.
ATTTGGTTCTGCAAATAAGCTGATTCCTTTGCCAGGGCGTTGTGACCGCACCATAAATTAGTTATAAAATGCGAGTCTGATTGATATGGAGGATTTCGTATGCCTAAGATGGCGATAATTTATGCCAGTGGTATGGGAAGGACCAAGACGATGGCAGAGGCCATTGCTAACGGTGCATTGACCATTCCAGGCATCGAGGTGGTAATTAAAGACGCCTATGATGCCTCACCCGATGACGTTAAAGACGCCGCAGCCATAGCTTTAGGCGGCTCAACCTACAACTACAAGCTTATAAAGTCCATGGACCCTTACCTGAAGGAGCTTGCCAAGCTTGATTTAAAGAGAAGAGTAGGGGTGGCCTTCGGTTCGCATGGATGGAGCGGAGAAGGCGTTCCTACCATCATTGCTCGAATGAAGGCCTTCGGCATGCTGGTGATTGAGCCAGGGACCACCGCAGTTCAGGTTCCAAGCAAAGAGGACATTGAGAGATGCTTCTTGCTGGGAAGAAACGTGGCTATGGGATTGGTGAACTAAAACTATGTCCAAAGATATTATAGAAAAGGGCGCAATTGTGCAGAGGGACAAAGAGACCTACGCCATTGCACCACATATCCCCGGCGGCATAATAGATCCGGCTGGTCTACGCCGGATCGCCGATGTGGCTCTGAAATACCATGCCAAAGTTCTCAAGATCACCTCGGCCCAGAGAATCGCCATCGTTGGAATTGATCCCAAGGACATCGACGATGCCTGGAAGGATCTGGGTATGAAGGCCGGTGCAGCCATTGGTCTATGTGTTCGAAGCATCAAGATCTGCCCCGGAACCACCTTCTGCAAGCGCGGCCAGCAGGATTCCGTGGGCGTAGGCTTGAAGCTGGATGAGCTATATCATGGCATGCTTCTTCCCTGGAAATTCAAAATTGGTGTATCCGGATGCGCAAACTCCTGCGCCGAGCCGGCCGTAAAAGATATCGGCTTGATCGGTTTTTCCAAGGGATGGAGGCTTCTGGTAGGAGGAAGCAGCGGAGTCAAGCCTCGACTGGGAGTGATGCTGGCCGAGAATCTTTCTGATGAAGAGGTCTTTTCGCTCATCAATAAGATAATCAACTACTACAAGGACCACGCAAAAAAGCAGCGTCTGGGCGAGTTCATAGAAGAGATCGGCTTCGAGAAATTCAAGCTGGACATCCTCTCATAAAATTAAATGGGATGGTGGGTGATTTTTCCCCCCTTCCCCCTTTTATTGGTTAATCGTTCCCACCATTACTACATGCCATATCCCGGTGCATAAGTTGGCCGGTAGTAATAGGGATAATTGTATGGGTTAGGCATTGGGCTGTATCCCCAGTCGCTGTAAAGGAAGTTGTAGGCCTCTGTCATCCACAAGACCTGCTCGTAGTATTCTCGTCCCGGGCAGGTGCCGTTGTAAAAGGAGCGAAGCTCACAGAAGCTGCCGTCCGGAAAATTGCAGTATCCGTCTTTAGGACATCCGCCATGATTCACGCAATAGGCTTCTATTGCATTTCTCGCCTCGCAGGGGCCGGACCCGTAAAATCCTTGGGCATAGGCAGGTGCTGCCAGTATCAATGCAAGGAGGCCAGATAGCATCCATAATTTTCTTGTTTTCACAAATATCCCCCAAAATAATCATTAACTCCTTATCCTTCAACCTATGAAAGATTGTTGGTTGAGGTAGCGCGAGAGAAAAAACGAAAAGAGAGGCCCTGGAGAACCAGGGTCATGATTTATTAGATTGCTTTTTTTGCCGATACTACACAATGGTTTCTATTGTGGCATTGGTAGTGGCGTTGATGGTGGCGTTGATGGTGGTATTGATAGCTGCGGGGGCCGTCGCGTTCACCGCAACAGCGGGCTCAATTACCTCAGCCACTGGCTCCACTACGGTTTCATTTACCGGCGCAGCCACTGCCTCAACCACTGGCGCAGCAACGGTCTCAGCCACAGGTTCAACCACTGGCGCAGCAACTGACGGTGTTTCATCCACCTTGTTCATGCTGCCCAGCTTTGCGACCGGCTTCTTGGTCTGCATGCCCTGTGCAACTGCGTTCTCGACACCTACCAGCTTAAGGGAGTAGGGTGTGGCAGTTCCCTGCTGGAACGAGTAGGGCATCCTGGTACTCTGAACGGCGGCGGACTTGAAAGAATACTTGTTTGCCATCATATCCGGAGTCAGGTTATGGGCGGGAACATTTAATGTTTTGAAGCTGTATTCGACATGATTTCC